>JADMKH010000018.1:11168-15853 GCA_018780025.1 Thiobacillus sp. | reverse complement strand
CGCTCTTGTTCAGCACGTCGAGGTTGTCTTCCAGCGCGCCCATCCACGGCGTCATTTTTTCTTCCTCGGTGCCGGGCAAAAACCCGATGTCCTCGCCCACCGGCACGGTGACGCGCGTCATGATGATTTCGCTGTAGATTTTCTTGTCCAGCACCTGGGCCAGCGCTGAGGCCAATGTGAGCAAAGTTTTCCCGGTACCGGCCTGGCCGAGCAGGGTGACGAAATCGATCTCGGGATCCATCAACACGTTGAGCGCAAAGTTCTGTTCGCGGTTGCGCGCGGTGATGCCCCACACGTTATTCTTGGCGTGGCTGTAGTCGCGCACCGTGACCATTTCCGCCTGCTTGCCTTCAACCTTCAACACCTGGGCATAGAGCGGGTTGGGGCCTTCCTGATAGACAAACTCATTCGGCAGCAAACTCGAAACCTGCGGACCCTTGATGCGGTAATAGGTATGGCCGTTGGCCTGCCACGATTCCATGTCCTTGCCGTGGGTGTCCCAGAAATCGGCAGAGAGTTCACGCAGGCCGGAATAGAGCAGGTCGGTGTCTTCCAGCACTTTGTCGTTGAAATAGTCTTCGGCTGGCAGGCCCAGCGCACGCGCCTTGATGCGCATGTTGATGTCTTTCGACACCAGAATGACCTGTCGTTTGGGATGGTGACGCGAGAGGAACAGCACCACGCCGAGAATCTGGTTATCGACCTTGCTGGTCGGCAGGTTCATCGGGATGTCGCCGGAGATCGCTTCGGTTTGCAGGAACAGTTTTCCGGTGGCGGATTTGTGGCTGTGCTGCGAAAGCGGCACGCCTTCTTCGATGCTGTCGAGCTTGCTGACGAGTTCATCGATAAAGCGGCTGGCCTGGCGGGCGTTGCGCGACACCTCGGTCATGCCTTTTTTGTGCATGTCGAGTTCCTCCAGCGTGGCGATCGGCACATAAATATCGTGCTCTTCGAAACGGAACAGGCAGGTGGGATCGTGCATCAGCACGTTGGTGTCCAAAACAAACAGCTTGGTCTGAGCGGCAGATTTTCTCGGCATGGCGATGTGGTGGTGGCCCGGTGAAGAGAACGTGTTCATCCTACCTCAAGCTGATGTCTGCTTGTTCAATGAAAAAACTAAACTTGAAAGCTGCCGACCGGCACGATTTATAAAGACCATTCCTCAGTAGAATGGTCGGTTCTTCAAAGCGGTGTCCCGTGATGAGTGCATGGTTTTCCGATAATCCTGTTTTCATTCAAGCTGGTGTGCGTGCAGGCTGTAGCTTGCACGCTTATCCCCTCTGATGCGGCGTTTGAGCTGGCTGATTCTGGTGTCGATGTGGGCGCAACCGCTGCATGCACAGGTTGCCGCCCACATCCTTTTGCAGGATTCGCCGCTGGCCGGCTTTCAATATCACGCAGGCAAAAAACTGTGGCCGCAGATGCGGGTGGGCGATACGCTCACGCTGGTTCGCGAGCCGGACAACAGCCATGATGCGAAAGCGGTGCGGGTGGAATGGCAGGGCCACAAGCTTGGCTACGTGCCGCGCCGCGAGAATGTCGATGTGGCGCGCTTCATGGATGGCGGGCAAACGCTGGTGGCCCGCATCAATCGGCTGGCCGAGGTGCGCGATCCGTGGTCGCGGGTACGTTTCGACATTCTGATTCCGGTGCAGCCGAACGCGGTGGGCGCACCATGAAGCGGTCGAGTATCGGGAGGCGAGCCTGGGCTGCAGGGGCGATGCTTCTGGCATTGATCGCCCAGGCCGCGGCTGAGTCCTCGTCACTTCCCTTGTCCCGACTCAAACTTCTGCCGGGATTCCAGGTTGAGTTGTTTGCCCGTGTGCCCAATGCCCGCCAAATGGCACTCGGAAAAACCATGCTGTTTGTCGGCAGCATGCGCGCAGGAAAGGTTTATGCCATTCCGCTGCAAGGCCCGCGCACGCTGCAGGTGATCGCGGATAAGCTCGACATGCCGGTGGGCGTGGCGTTTCGCGATGGCGATTTGTATGTGTCGGCAGTCAGCCGAATCTTGCGCCTGAGCAACATTGAGGCGCACGTGAATCGACCTCCCAGGCCTGTAGTGGTGAGCGAGGCTTATCCTGCCGACGCGCACCACGGCTGGAAATTCATTGCCTTTGGCCCCGATGGCAAGCTCTATGTGCCGGTGGGCGCCCCCTGCAATATCTGCGAACCCGACCCGGACCGTTTTGCGACGATTACCCGGCTTGATGTGGCGAGTGGAAAAATTGAAGTGGTCGCGCGCGGGGTGCGCAACTCGGTTGGATTCGACTGGCATCCGAAAAGCGGCGAGCTGTGGTTTACCGACAATGGTCGCGACTGGCTGGGCGACGATGCGCCGCCGGACGAGCTCAATCGCGTGAGCCAGCCGGGCCAGCATTTCGGCTACCCGTATTGTCACGGCGGCACGATCGTCGATCCTGAACTGGCTCGATCCCGGCGTTGCGCTGAATTCGTGCCGCCAGTGCAGAACCTGGGCGCACATGTGGCAAGCCTGGGCATGCGCTTTTATACCGGCAAGGCCTTCCCCGAGCGTTACCGGAATGCCGTATTCATCGCCGAGCACGGTTCCTGGAACCGCAGCAGCAAGAGCGGCTACCGGGTAAGCGTGGTGCGGCTGCAGGACAACCGTGCGGTCAGCCACGAGCCTTTCATCAGCGGATGGCAGCGTAACGAATCTGCCTGGGGTCGCCCCGCCGACGTGCTGGTGATGCCCGATGGCAGCCTGCTGGTGTCGGATGATCAAGCCGGGGCAATTTACCGCATCACCTACCGCGGTCAACGCTGACCCTGTGCCAGGGCGCCACAGAGCATGGGCGGGCTGCGTCGGCCTGTTAGAATCGCACCGATGAAATTGCTTGTTTTGGATACTTCCACCGAATATTGTTCAGCCGCGCTATGGCTCGACGGCGAGGTGCGGGCGCGCCGGGTGCGGGCCGAACAGCAACACAGCAGCCTGTTGCTGCCGATGGTGGATGAACTGCTGAATGAATCGGCGCTGAGCCTGCGCCAGCTCGATGGTATTGCCTATGGCGCCGGCCCCGGCTCGTTCACCGGGCTGCGCATTGCCTGCGCGGTGACGCAGGGCCTGGCGTATGGCGCCGACCTGCCGGTTGTGGGCATTTCCACGCTGGAATCCATTGCCGAACAGGCCGGCGCAGACAAGGTGCTGACGGTGCTCGATGCGCGTATGGCCGAGGTCTACTGGGCGGCATACCAGCGCGACTCGATGGGTTGGCGTTGTGTCGCCGCGCCTGTGCTGGCGCTGCCCGACTCGGTGTGCGTGCCGGAAGGCGGCGACTGGGTCGGCGCCGGCAATGGATTCGCTGCACTGGGCGAAGTCTTGCGCCCGCGTCTGAGCGCGCAGCTGGTACGCATTGATGACGCGATCATGCCCGATGCGGCAGCAATGGCCCCGCTTGCTGCCCAGGCGTTTGAGCGGGGCGAGAGCACGGACGCCGCATTGGCCGCGCCGATTTATCTGCGCGACAAAGTGGCGCTGACGGTGGATGAGCGCCGCGCGAGAAAAACGGCATGAGTGCGCTGCCAGACATTCCGACACACGAAATCGCACATCGTATGCGCCCGATGCTGGAGGCCGACCTGCCGCGCATCCATCGGATCGAGCTGGCCAGCTACGAATACCCCTGGACACCGGGCAATTTTTCCGATTCGCTGAAAGCGGGTTACAGCATGTGGGTGCACGAAGCCGACGGCGAAGTGATCGGGTATTACGCCATGATGGCGGCGGCCGGCGAAGCGCATATCCTCAATCTCACCATTGCACCGAGTTGGCGGGGGCACGGCCTGGGCCGTGATCTGCTTGAACATTGCCTGGCCCGGGCCTGCGATCATCGCGCAGAAAGTGTTTTTCTCGAAGTGCGCACGTCCAACGTGGCCGCGATTGCGCTTTACCATCGCAACGGTTTTGTCGACCTGGCATTCCGACGCGCCTACTACCCTTCCCGCGATGGCCGCGAAGATGCGCTGATCATGACGCGCGAATTGAAATGCTGAGCCGCAACGACATTTACAACGAACTGGGCATTGGCCCGGTCTGGCGGCTGCGCGCTGCCCCGGGCGGTGTGTCCCAGGGTCCGGACGCAGTTCCCATCCAAAGCTGGGCACAACTGGCCGGCGCGGTGGCGCATTGCACCGCCTGCAGATTGCACACGACCCGAACGCAGGGTGTGCTCGGCGTGGGGGACCGGAATGCAGACTGGCTCATTATCGGCGAGGCTCCAGGCGCCGACGAGGATGCGCTGGGCGAGCCGTTTGTCGGCGAGGCAGGCAAGCTGCTCGACGCGATGCTGGGCGCCATTGGTTTGGCACGCGGGAAGAATGTTTACATTACCAATGTGCTGAAATCACATCCGCCCGGAAACCGCGACCCCGAGCCGGACGAAGTGGCTGCTTGCCGGCCTTATCTGAATGCACAGGTCGAGCTTATCCAGCCGAAAATAATCCTTGCGCTGGGACACGTTGCCGCACAAAGTCTGCTCGCCTCCAAAGAGACGATTGGTCACCTGCGCGGCCGGGCGCATCAGTTTCAGGGGGTGCCGCTGGTGGCGACCTATCACCCGGCTTATCTGTTGCGAAAACCGACCGAGAAGGCGCGCGCATGGGAGGACTTGTGTCTCGCCCGGCGGCTGATGCTGAACGTGTGAAACCGCTCACCACAGGGA
>JADMKH010000018.1:0-11078 GCA_018780025.1 Thiobacillus sp. | reverse complement strand
GTTAACTACTTTTCCGATCTGGGCCGCCATCAAGTGGTGGTCTGGATGCCGGGCGATACCCCGCCGGTCGACGCGCAGGTCGACGTCGGTCCCAAACTCGAACAGGAAGTGCCGAACGAGGTCTTCCGCAGCGATATTGCGCCGCTCAAAATGGGGCGCTTCTATCCGTCCATGCTGTTGCATGCCGACGACGTACCCGCTCCGATGTTTCGGGTGATGAAGGTGAGCGGAGAAAGTTTCGTCGCCAATTTCAGTCATCCGTTGCAAGGCCGTATTTTCAGTATCGACAGCGGCAAAAGCGATGTTTCCACCCAGCCCGTGGGACAGGTTGCGCAGCTGCTGGAATGGAGCGGCATGGAGACGCAGATGCTGACGCCGACCGAGTTTGAAGGGGCCAATGCATTCAGCCGTGAAGACGAGGCGCCCGATGCCGCGTTCTATGAGCAACCCAGAAAAGTGACCCATTTCGACGCCGTTTGTGCGCGCCGCATCCAGGCGCTGTATCGCACGGTGTTACCTGAGAAAGCACGGGTACTCGATCTGATGGCCGGCTGGCGTTCGCATCTTCCCGATACCATCGGTTCCGCTGTGGGCCTGGGCATGAATGCCGAGGAGCTGGCCGACAATCCGCAGCTTTCCGAGCGCATCGTTCACGATCTCAACGACAATCCCACGTTGCCGTTTGCCGATGCCAGCTTCGACGCCGTGGTGTGCACGGTATCGTTCGAATACCTGACGCAACCACACAAGATCGTTGCCGAAGCCAGGCGGGTGCTGAAGCCGGGCGGCATGTTCGTGGTGATCGTGTCGAATCGCTATTTCCCGCCCAAGGTGATCAAGCTGTGGACCGAGCTGCATCCGATGGAGCGCATGGCCTGGGTGGGCACGCTGATCAAGCAGGCCGGCTTCAAAAAAGTGGAAACCTACGTCGAGCGCGGACTCAAGCGGCCCAAGGACGACCGTTACGCCGACAGGCTCGAAGAATCCGATCCGCTGTTTGCCACCTGGGGGGTGGCATAAACTTGAATGTTCAATCTTGACTAATCCGGGAGACGATGATGATTACATGGCTGAAAACGCTTGAATGGGGGGTCGCAGGATGCTTGGCCCTGGTCTTGTCTGGCTGCGGGTACAACACCTTCCAGACGACAGACGAGGACATCAAGGCCACCTGGGCCGAAGTCTTGAACCAGTATCAGCGCCGCGCCGATCTGGTGCCGAATCTGGTCAACGTGGTGAAGGGCTATGCGGTGCACGAGAAGGATGTGTTTATCAGCGTGACCGAGGCGCGCGCCCGTGTCGGTGCGATTCAGGCCACGCCCGAACTCGTCAACGACGAGGTCGCCTTCCAGAAGTTCATCGCCGCGCAGGGTGAACTGACCGGCGCGATTTCGCGTCTGCTGCTGGTGGCCGAGAACTATCCTCAATTGAAGGCGGACGGTCTGTTTCGCGACCTGCAGGCCCAGCTCGAAGGTACCGAGAACCGCATCACGGTTGCGCGCAACCGTTACATCGCGGCGGTCAAAACCTACAACGTCACCGTGCGTTCCTTTCCGTCCAACCTCACTGCGATGCTGTTCGGCTACCAGACCAAGCCGAGCTTTACGGTGGAAAACGAAAAGGCCATTTCAGCGCCGCCCAAGGTCGACTTTGGTGCGCCCGCGCCGGCTGCCCCGGCAAGTGGCGACTCGGCACCCGCCAGTTCGACTCCTGCTTACTAACCGGACTTGCCTGTCATGAATCGCCGGGCTCGTGTTGCGCTCGGTTTTCTTCTGCTGCTGTTTGCGTGGTCGGCCTGGGCCCAGGTGGCCGTTCCCGAGCTGTCGCGCCGCGTCACCGACCTCACCGCCACGCTGAGCGCCGATCAGGTCGCTGCACTGGAAAACAAGCTTGCCGCGTTCGAAGCAAAAAAAGGCAGTCAGATCGCGGTGTTGCTCGTGCCCACCACTGAGCCCGAAGACATCGCCCAGTTTGGCATTCGCGTCGCCGACCAATGGAAAATAGGCCGCGAAAAAGTCGATGACGGTGTGATTCTGATTGTTGCCAAAAACGACCGCAAATTGCGCATCGAGGTGGGGTACGGCCTGGAAGGCGCGATACCTGACGCGATCGCCAAGCGGGTGATCGCCGAAGTCATCACGCCCTACTTCAAGGCGGGCGACTTCCATGGCGGCATCGATGCGGGCGTGCAGCAACTGATGCGGCTTGTAGCGGGTGAGGCCTTGCCTGCACCTGGGACAGCGGGTGCTGATCTGGATAGCGACGCATTCATCATACTCATCGTGGGTGGCGTGTTTGGAGGCCTGCTGCTGACCACCTTGATGGGTCAAACCGCAGCAGCCAGCGTGGCAGCATTGGGCAGCGCCATCGTGGGGGCAATGTGGTTCGGGATCAGTCTTGTGCTGTTGATCATCGCCTTGTTTGTGTTTGGCGGCGTGGCGTTGATCCTTGGAGGAGGGGGGGGCTGGTCAAATGGTGGCGGCTATGGTGGCGGCCCCTGGCGCGGCGGCAGTGGCGGATTGGGCGGTGGCGGCTCCTGGGGAGGCGGTGGCGGTGGATTCGGCGGCGGAGGCGCGTCAGGCTCATGGTGAACTTCAAGCGCTGGCTCAAACATGTCTTCATGCCGGCCTGGACCTGGCGGCGCGCGTTCCCCAAGGCCACGCTTGACGCGATCGAGGCGGCCATTCGCGCCAGCGAAGCCACGCATCATGGCGAAGTCCGATTTGCCATAGAGAACAGCCTTGCACCCTCCTGGGTGTGGCGCGGCATGACGGGCCGCGAACGCGCGGTCGAGGTGTTTTCCAATCTGCGGGTGTGGGATACCGAATACAACAGCGGGGTGCTGGTTTACCTGCTGCTGGCCGACCACGACATTGAAATTATTGCCGATCGCGGCATTGCCGCGCGGGTGGATGCGGCTGCGTGGGAAGCGATTGCGCAGACCATGGAAACGGCATTCAGAGAGGGCGACTTCGAGCGCGGCGCGCTGGCTGGAATCGAACAGATCAGCGCGCTTTTAACGATACACTTTCCGCCGACCGGAGATAATCCAGACGAGTTGGCGAATCGCCCCGTGATAATCAGGAGATGAGATGCAGGCGTACTTGTTGTGGTGGGTTCTGGCGGCGGTGCTGGTGGGGGTGGAGATCACCAGCGGCACATTCTATTTACTGGTGTATGGCGTAGCTGCCGCCGCCGCGGGTGGAGTTGCCTGGCTTGGCGCCGGCTTGCTGGCGCAATTGCTGACAGCGAGTGTGATTGCCGTGCTGGGAACCCTGGCGTTACGGCATTGGAAACGCAAAACCGATCACCCGGAGTCCATTGTGCAGGATATGGATATTGGACAAATTGTGCAGCTTGAGTCCTGGCAGAATGGCCGGGGCCAGGTTAAATACCGCGGTGCGGTATGGGATGCCGAAGCTGAATCGACAAGCGTGGACAGTTCGCGTGCGCTCATCATTCGGGCAGTTAAAGGCAACACGCTGATTCTGGGAAACTAATCCCCACACGGGGCTAAAGGAAAAAAATGGAAACTGTTGCGCTGGTTATTCTTGTTGTCATCGCCATCGTTGTCGCCAAGGGCGTTCGCGTGGTGCCGCAGCAAAACGCCTGGGTGATCGAACGCCTGGGCAAGTTTCACGCCGTGCTCGCGCCGGGCCTGAATCTGGTGATTCCGTTTATTGATGCGGTTGCCTACAAGCACTTGCTGAAGGAAATCCCGCTCGACGTGCCGAGCCAGATTTGCATCACGCGCGACAACACGCAGTTGTCGGTCGATGGCATTCTTTATTTTCAGGTCACGGATCCGAAGATGGCATCCTACGGGGCGAGCGACTATATCGCGGCGATTTCGCAACTGGCGCAAACCACCCTGCGCTCGATGATCGGCAAGATGGAAATGGACCGCACCTTCGAGGAGCGGGATGACATCAACCGCGGTGTGGTGATGGCGCTGAACGAAGCCTCGACCAACTGGGGCGTCAAGGTGCTGCGCTACGAGATCAAGGACCTGACGCCGCCCAAGGAGATTCTTCACGCCATGCAGCGGCAGATCACCGCCGAACGCGAAAAGCGCGCGCTGATTGCCTCGTCCGAAGGCCGCATGCAGGAACAGATCAACATCGCCACCGGCCAACGCAATGCGGCGATTCAGGAGTCCGAGGGCGAGAAGCAGGCTGCCATCAACGTCGCCGAAGGCGAGGCCGAGGCGATCAAGGCGATTGCGGTGGCCAATGCCGAGGCCATTGCGCGGGTGGCGCGTGCCATCGAGTTGCCAGGTGGGATGCAGGCGGTGAACCTGAAAGTCGCGGAAAAGTATGTCGAAGCCTTTGCCGGCATCGCCAGAACCAGCAACACCCTGATCGTGCCGTCCAACATGGCCGACATCAGCACCCTGATTGCAGGGGCGATGAGCGTGGTGAAGTCGCAGGGCGGGATGGGGTCTGGGCAAGGCTGAGAGAGAACAGCCAGACAGCCGGGAAATCAATTAAACAGCACGCATGCCGGTGCGAATATTGATATGGCTCCGGGATAGTCGATTCGAATGGCGCTATTAAAAAATGATGATTTTTTAATTCAAGTATTCATTTTCGCTGCCGATTGACTTAGTCAGAATGACAACAACCCATCCGCCTGAAACCACCATGATCCGGCATCTTCCCGTACTGCTGACCTTGCTGGCGGGAGGGTGCCTGTGGCTGACCTCTATGGTCAGCCACGCTGGTGTGGTCGAAGCCAGGCTGCCATCGGGGAAAATGGCCGGTGCCCATTACCAGGCAGGAAAGAAAGACCAGCCTGCGGTGTTGATCCTGCATGGTTTTCTCCAGACTCGGGCCTTCCCCACAGTGGCCAGCATGGTCGAGGCGGCTTCGACTGCGGGCTATACAACGCTGGCCCCCACGCTGACCTTGGGTATTTCCCGGCGCAACAAGAGCCTGCCTTGCGAGGCCATCCACACGCATACACTGGATGAGGATACGGCTGAAGTTGCATTCTGGGTTCGCTGGCTTGAGCAGAAAGGCTATTCACGCATTGTTCTGGTTGGGCACAGTTACGGCAACCTGCAATTGCTTGGCTATCTGGGGCGCAATCCAGCGCCTGCCGTGAAGCAGGTACTGATGATCAGCCTGACCGACGTCGAAAGGAAGCAAAGCGCGCAGCAACGGGCGCTGCTTGCTCAGGACATGCGCGCGCGTTTGGAAAAAGGCAACCAGGGTCTGGTCGAGGCGGAAATCGGCCACTGCAATAAATATGTCAGCCCCCCCGCTGCATTGCTTTCTTATCTGGCCATCAGTCGCGGCAGCATACTGGAGGCATTGGCGAAGACATCGGTGCCGGTGGAGGTCATCATGGGGAGCAAGGATGACCGAATGGGGTCAGACTGGGTAGACAAGCTGGTATCAGGAAAAATCGCCGTGCGTGTCATTCCCGGTGCGCCGCATTTTTTTGACAGCCAATACGAGTTTGACCTGCACGATGCCGTGCTGCAGGCGTTGCAGGACAAAAGCCCCAGGCGTTGAGGCATGGTGTTCCCGTCCTTCAAGCCGCGTTTTCCTCCGCGGCCCATCGCACACTATGCATTGGTGCTGTTTTTCGTAATGGTGACCGCCTTGGCCGTGCTTGCGGCCTTCGTGCTTCACGATACGACACGCCTCAAGGAAACAATCGGTCAAACCGAGGAAAAGCTGGCACTGCAGGAGCTTGAGGAGGCGATTTCGCTGCTCAATGCGCGCGCCAGGAACGCAGCAACAGCGTTGATGGCATGGGACGAAGCGCGTCAGCAACTCGAAGACCCCATGTATTACGGTTATTGGCGCAATTCCCGTGCATTGTCTGCGGGTGTGATACCCGAAACGCTCGATGCGGTCGATCTGTATGACCTGGAGGGTAAAAACCTCACGACGGCGCATTCGGGTGAGGCAACCATGCCTCTGAAAATCAATGTGAAAGACCCCCAGCCGTTTCTGGAGCATCAGGATCGGCACGACCATCTTTATTATTTTTATCCGTTTTACCAAAGTCTCGATCAAGTCCACCTGCTGGGGTACATGGGCCTCAAGTTTGATTTGCAGGAGGAGCTGGCGCGATTTCGCAGATTTCGTTATCTGGATTTAAAAAGCCTGAGCATCAAGGCATCTGAAGGGCAGCACATTCCGCTGGACAAGCTGGTCTCAGCCCTGCAATTCAAAACAGTCGACAATCCGGAAACGCGAGCACTGGAAAAACTCATCAGCCGTTCGTTTTATGAGATCGCAGCCATCATTGCGGCCATTTCTTTTCTGGCTTATCTGGCAACCGTCTCCGTCATTACCAAGCCTTTGCGATCCTTGTCCGGCCATATCGATGCCATGCGTCGCGGCAAGGGCGAATTACTGGGCGAATCCTACCGCGGCATGCTGGCCGTTACCGAGCTTGAGAACGTGCGGCACTCGCTTAACGATTACCAGCAGCAGCTTGACGACATGCATGTGAGCTTGGCGCACAAAAACCAGGAGCTATGGACCCAGGCGCATCATGATCCCCTGACGGGCACGCTCAATCGCCGCGCTTTTGACGACGACTGGCGCGCCATGCACCGCACCCATCCGGGCGTACCGCTGGATGTGGCGTTTCTGCTGTTTGACTGTGATCACTTCAAGGCCATTAATGACACCTATGGACACCAGGTAGGGGACCAGGTGTTGCAGGGCCTGGCCGAATCGTTGCAGAGCGCCCTGAGATCGGGTGACCGGCTGTATCGACTGGGCGGGGACGAATTTGCGACGATATTGCTTTCCGCAGACATGGCGCGCGCCAGACAGGTGGTAGAACGCTGCATGGAGCACGTTTTACGTCACGACTTCAGTGTTTATTGGGTTCGGGAGCCTGTCCGCATCGGTGTGGGTATTTCCATGCTGACGGGCGCTCAGGAAGACGACCTGCAACTGCTTCATCGCCAGGCTGATATCGCGATGTATTACGCCAAGCGTCCTGGTCAAAACAAGATATCGGTTTATACGCCAGAGATGGGTGAAGGCCAGGAGTCGCTGGTCTCCAATGCTGAAACGAGCGCAGTTTACGAAGCCATGGCCGATCCGGATCGGCTGGAAATGCATTATCAGCCGGTGCTGGCTTTGCCCATGCTGCAGATTGAGTACTACGAAGCCCTGGTGCGTATTCGGGGTGAGCATGGCCTGATTATGCCCTCAAGTATTTTCCCGGTGGTCGAGTTTCGCGGCCTGGAATGTGAGTTCGATCTGGCTGTGCTGGAACGGATCCGCCGTGACCTGGAAGCAGGTCTGGTTCCTGCAGGCATCGGGGTATCGCTTAACGTATCCGGGCCAGGCATTGTCAATGCCCGCGTCACCGAGAAGCTGATGCAGTTTGCGCCGATGTTGTCCAAAATCAAGCTGGTGCTGGAAGTGACGGAAACCTCGCTCATCACCCAGATTGCCCAGGCCTCGACCAATCTCAATCGCCTGCGTAAGGCGGGCTTTGTGATTGCTCTCGATGACTTTGGCAGCGGCTACTCGTCTTTGCGCTATCTGGCAGGCATGCCCGTCGACCTGGTGAAATTCGATATCTCCATGGTGCGCAGTCTGGAAGTGCCGGGTCGCCAGGCCGTCTTTGTCGAAGACCTGGCACGCCTGATCAAGGATGCAGGCTACAAGCTGGTGGCTGAAGGGATTGAGTCGGAAGCCTTGCTGAACCGGGTTACCGCACTGGGCTTCTCGCATGCCCAGGGGTTCCATATCGGGCGTCCTGCCGCCTTGCCAAACCCCCTTGCCCTCGGCCAGGCCGCTGCCGGCTAAATCGGGTGCCGGCAAGTGCCGGGGTAGGCGGAGCTCAAAGCACTACGTCATTGCGATGACGCAGCCAGATGGCCGTCATCACCGTGCTGATAAACAGACCGAATACCCAGATGATGGTGTGAATATGCCAGTCGGCCCTTACCATCAGGGCATAGGCGCCGGTCAATACCAGAATGCTGATGTTTTCGTTGAAGTTTTGCTGGGCAATTGAGTGGCCCGCCCCCATCAACAGATGCCCGCGATGCTGCAGCAGGGCATTCATCGGCACCACGAAAAAGCCTGCCAGCGCGCCCGCCAGGGTCAATAAAAGCAGGGCAGGGAACAGGCTTTGCACCCAGATCAGCGCTATCGGCACAAAGCCCAGAATGATGCCTGCGGGCAGCACACGGGTTGCACTTTGCAAACGAACAAATTTGCCGGCCAGGATCGAACCGATGGCGATACCGAATGCGGTCGCAGCGGTGAGTTGAGTGGCTTGGTCGAGGCCGTATTTCAGGTTGAGCGCGGCCCAGGCAATGATGAGCAGACGCAGCGTGGCACCGACGCCCCAGAACAACGTCGTGACGGCAAGTGAAACCTGACCGAGGGGGTCGCGCCACAACAGTTTGAAGCTGTGCCAGAAATCATAAAGGATATACAGCGGGGATTTGTTGGGCAGCTTGTGGTCGATCGGCAGCCGCGGGATGAACAGGTTGGCGAAGGCTGCGGCCAGATACAGGCTGGTAATGGCTACGATGGCGAATTTCGGGGCGATGAGCCGGCTGTCCAGCCCCATGCTGACCAAAATGCCTTCGGCCAGTTGCGGGTTGATGAGCGCGCCGCCGATAATTGCGCCAAGCACGATGGCGGCGACCGTGGTGCCCTCCATCCAGCTATTCGCAATGACCAGTTTTTCGGGCGGAAGCAGTTCGGTGAGGATGCCGTACTTTGCAGGGGAATACATGGCTGCGCCGACCCCCACGATGGAATAGGCCAGCAGCGGATGCAGGCCGGCCAGCATGGTGAGGCAGCCGACGAATTTGACCGTATTGGCAATCAGCATGACGCGTCCCTTGGGGATCGCATCGGCAAACGGTCCGACCAAAGGCGCCAGTGCGATATACGCGACGACGAAGACGGTTTGCAGCAGGGGGGAAAACCACTCAGGCGCCGAGAAAAACAGCAGCAACCCAATTGCAGCAAACAGCAGGGCATTGTCAGCCAAGGCAGATAGGAACTGAGCCCACAGAATGGTGTAAAACGCGCGGTTCAATTAACGGCCAATCTAGGGTTGGCGGGGGGTGGCATCGGATAGTCGGCGAGGCGCTGTCGAAAGGTCCGCGAATACAATGAGTTGGTAATGAGAAGGTTTCAACACGGTCAGGTTTGTGGTTGAATAAATGTCTTTATGACCCCGGGGCGGGAATTTATGGCTGACCGCAGGCTTCAAGTATTCTACACCGTAGCCAGACAGCTCAGCTTTACCAAGGCTGCAGATATCCTCTATATGACTCAGCCTGCGGTGACTTTTCAGGTCAAGCAGCTGGAAGAGCATTTCAATACGCGTTTGTTCGAGCGCAGCCACGGCAAGATTTCGATGACCCCTGTGGGCGATCTGGTGCTGGGTTACGCCGAGCGCATTCTGGCCTTGACCGGCGAGATGGAGGCACGCGTCGGCGAATTGACGGGCCAGGTGACCGGTCCTTTGATGATCGGCGCGTCAACCACGATTGCCGAATATCTGCTGCCGCGCATTCTGGGTGAATTCAAGGAGCGCTTCCCGCAGGTTCAGGCACAGCTTACCGTGGCCAACTCGGAAACCGTGGCCGCCAAGGTGGCCGACCATTCGCTCGATGTCGGCCTGATCGAAGCGCCCTCGCACAACCCCAATCTGACCACCCTGGCCTGTTGCGAGGACGAACTGGTGATGATTTGCGCACCCAATCATGCGCTGGCCGCGCGCTCCAGCGTGAAAGCGCGCGAAATCGCCGACCAGCCCTATGTGTCGCGCGAACATGGATCGGGAACGCGCGAGGTGGTGGACGACTTCTTCAAGGACAACGGCGTCAATCCCGACGATCTGCATATCGAAATGGAACTGGGTAGCCGCGAAGCCATCAAGGGCGCGGTCGAGGCCAATCTCGGCGTGGCCATCATGTCGGCGTCCACGGTAAACAAGGAAATCCAGCTCGGTACGCTGGTTGCGGTGCCGCTGTTTCCCCGTCTCACCCGCGAGCTGACCATGGTGTATGCGCCGGAAAAGTTCCGCAGCAAATTGCTGGATGCCTTTATCACTTTTGTTGATAACAAGTTTCAGCAGTGCAACACCGACGTGATTCCGATGAAACGCCCAGGCAAAGGGCGCCTTCGCTGATGCGCGACAGCAAGCGCCTGGTATCCATTTTCAGGGGCTTGTCCGAAACCCGACAGCAGGCGCTGCTGGAATATGCCGAGTTTCTGGCCGGGAAGGAAGGCGCCGATATTGCTTCAGCGCCGCCCAGCGAACCGTTGCCGATCCCGCGTCCCGAAAAGGAAAACGTGGTCAAGGCGATCCAGCGTTTGATGCAGACTTATCCGATGCTGGAACGCAACCAGATTTTTCATGAAGCCTCTGCGCAGATGACGCGTCATTTGATTCACGGCGTGCCGGCAGTTGAGGCAATCGATGAACTCGAGCGAGTTTTTGCACGCCAGTATCAAAGGCATCTTGACGCACTGAACGAACCGTCAGGATCGCCCTGATCCGGTAATGAATCAGTCGGGCAAGGCGCGCCCGCATTGCCAGCAACTCAGGAAATTGCCCGGATTGTGCTCGCCACAGTGCAGGCATTTTTTTTCGTCGCGTGGAAGGGCGTTACGCAAACCTGCCAGGGCCTCGCGTGCGGATATTTCCTGCGTGTCGTTATCCACCCAGATTTCGGGTTGTGCCTGCATGAACGGCACCTCGCCCAGCGCGCCGGCGGCATTGACATTGAAAATATGCGTGACGATGCCCAGGCTGGAGAGTGCGTCGACGGCCAGTTGGGCGTCGAGCAGGGTGGGGGCAATGTGAACCCGCTTCATTGACGGGTGGCGCAATCAGGCTTTGCGACGAACACGCACGATGAGATCGATGCCTTCGGTCACCATGTTGTCGGGTAACGGGGGCAGGCCGGTGATTTGAATATGCTCGGCATCGATATCGGACAGCTTGCCGCTGTCGACTTCATAGATATGGTGATGCGGCGTGGTGTTGGGGTCGAAGAACACCTTGCTGGGGTCGACGATGACTTCGCGCACCAGACCTTTTTCCAGAAACAGCTTGAGCGT
>JADMKH010000271.1 GCA_018780025.1 Thiobacillus sp. | reverse complement strand
GAGTAAGTCATATTGGTTGGTGTCAGATATTACAATTTTCAAGCCGTCATCACGAACCCGCAGACCATGGCGGGTCAAGCCATATCAGCGGGCAAGCTTTCAGGCAGGTTTTCTTCTTCAAGCCCTATTCGGGTTATTGCATCCTGGCGCAAACGATTGAAGACATCCAGCAGCATCGAACTATATTCTTTTGCCAGGTTTAAATCCTCCGCAAATCTTTCCGGGTCGGTAATGTATTCATGCACAAGGCGATTACGAAGATTGCGCGCTTCGAGCCACCGTTCCGTGCTGACCAATATGCCAAGCCGCTCGGCGCGATTAAGCGTTTCAATCTGGCTACCCGGTTTTTCTGCAAGCGCAAGCAGCCAGCGGGGCAACAATTTATCCGCCACTGTATCTTGCATGCGGCCAAACCGGGATACAAAGGCTTCCAGCCGCTCGGCAATTTCTGGCGCATGTTCCAGATTGCATACCCACTCCGCATCGATCGTTTGGCTGAACAGGCTGTTCCAGCTGTAGGACAGGTGTTTTCCTTCGCGCGCGACAATCTCCATCGTTTGCAGAAAGCGTTCTACCGGCAAGCCTGTAGTCAAGCTCATAGTTTTATTCCTGTATGGATGGCTTGCTCGTGTATCGGTTGTCGCGGTGTCGAGGGATCAAGCACCAAAACATCGATAGGCTGGTCGCCGAGGCATAGCTGAAGCCTGGCAATCAGTTGCAGCGTTTTACGTTCAGGTTCGACCACAATAGTTGGCATTTCAACGAGCAGATCGATATCGCCACCCCGTGCCTCATCGTTTGTTCTCGATCCGAAAAGCTTCACATCAGCTTCCGCACCGAAAACCTCTCGGACGGTTTTCCGGATGACTTCGATCTGGTTTTTGCTCAACCGCATGTTCGTAAGACTCCAGATAAACGCACCACGCGCATCAGGAATTGCAGACGCAGCGCAATCTTTGGATCGATCGTCATAGTATTTTCCCTTCCTTGATGGCCATGTCATGGATAGGTAAGCGCTTAAGGAAGCCCTTATAAGCCTGGGTCCTTGTCATTGCGAGCACCCTGAAGGGCATAAACTCCGCGCGGCAATCCAGTGTATTGATTCATCGCATATTTCTGGATTGCCCTAAAGGACTCCGATCCGCTATGGCCTGAAGGCCATGCGGAATCGTATGCCGCGTCGCTACGCTCCTCGCAATGACGAAGCAGGAATCATGCGTCAGCATTTTATCAATGCGCGCGTTTAATGCGCGCGCCCAGTTGGGTCAGTTTCTCTTCGAGGCGTTCGTAACCGCGGTCGAGGTGGTAGATGCGTTCGATGGTGGTTTCGCCGGCCGCCACCAGACCCGCCAGCACCAGGCAGGCGGAGGCGCGCAGGTCGGTGGCCATGACGATGGCACCATCCAGTCGCGGCACCCCGCGCACCAGCGCGGTGTGGCCGGACACTTCGATGTTGGCGCCCAGGCGGCGCAGTTCCTGCACGTGCATGAAGCGGTTTTCGAAAATGGTTTCGGTGACGCTGGCCGCGCCTTCGGCGATGGTATTCATCGCCATGAACTGCGCCTGCATGTCGGTGGGAAACGCCGGGTGCGGCGCGGTGCGCACGTCGACTGATTGCAGCTTGCCGTCGGATTCGATTTCGATCCAGTCGGGGCCCACCTCAACTTTTGCCCCTGCTTCGCGCAGTTTGCTCATCACGGCGTCCAGCGTGTCGGGCTGGGCATGGGTGGTGCGCACGCGGCCGCCGGTCATGGCCGCGGCAACCAGAAAAGTGCCGGTCTCGATGCGATCGGGCATCACGGAATAGTCCGCGCCGTGGAGCGCTTCAACACCCTGAATCGTGATGATGTCGCTGCCGGCGCCTTCGATTTTGGCGCCCATGGCGATCAGGCAATTTGCCAGATCAATCACTTCGGGTTCGCGCGCGGCATTTTCCAGCACGGTGGTGCCTTCTGCCAGCGTTGCGGCCATCATCAGGTTTTCGGTGCCGGTCACGGTGACCACGTCCATCATGATGCGCGCGCCCTGCAGACGTTTGCAGCGCGCGTGGATATAGCCATGCTCGATCTGGATGTCGGCGCCCATCGCCTGCAGGCCCTTGATGTGCAGGTCGACCGGGCGCGAGCCGATGGCGCAGCCGCCGGGCAGGGAGACGCGCGCCTCGCCGAAGCGCGCCAGCGTCGGCCC
>JADMKH010000303.1 GCA_018780025.1 Thiobacillus sp. | reverse complement strand
GATGCCTTTTCTCATGTTCTCGGTTTCTCGCTGGCCTGTTTAATTCAGGGCGCCAAGCCGTTCGCGGCGGTACTTGCCTGACTGGACCTGTTCGCACCAGTCGCGGTTGTCCAGGTACCACTGCACGGTCTTGCGCAGGCCGCTCTCGAAAGTCTCCTGCGGCTTCCAGCCGAGTTCGCGCTCGATCTTGCCGGCGTCGATGGCATAGCGCTTGTCGTGGCCGGGCCGGTCCTGGACATAGCTGAACTGTGATGCGTAAGTGCCCGTGCTGCGCGGGGCCAACTCGTCCAGCAGTGCGCAGATGGCGTTGACCACCTGGAGGTTGGTGCGCTCGTTATGGCCGCCGATGTTGTAGGTCTCGCCTGGCTTGCCTTTTGCCAGAACCAGGCGCAAGGCCCGGGCATGATCGTCGACATACAGCCAGTCGCGCACGTTGTCGCCCTTGCCATAGATCGGCAGCGGCTTGCCTTCCAGTGCGTTGAGGATCATCAGCGGGATGAGCTTCTCGGGGAAATGATACGGGCCGTAGTTGTTGGAGCAATTGGTGGTGACGACGGGCATGCCGTAGGTGTGATGCCAGGCGCGCACCAGATGGTCGGAACTGGCCTTACTCGCCGAGTAAGGCGAGTTGGGGGCGTAGGGCGTTTCTTCTGTAAAAAGACCCGACTCGCCGAGTGAGCCATACACCTCGTCGGTGGAGATATGGTGAAAACGGAAGCCGTCCCTGCGCTCCGGCGGCAGACTGCTCCAGT
The DNA here is from genome assembly GCA_018780025.1 of Thiobacillus sp. Lineage (GTDB taxonomy): Bacteria > Pseudomonadota > Gammaproteobacteria > Burkholderiales > Thiobacillaceae > Thiobacillus. The sequence goes on along the minus strand of JADMKH010000303.1, from coordinate 1,436 downwards.
AACCGCGCGCCGCTTCCAGCAGGGTGTAGGTGCCGAGAATATTCGTCTCGATGAAGGCCGCCGGGCCATCGATGGAGCGATCAACGTGAGACTCGGCTGCCAGGTGCATCACCCCATCGGGCTGGTGCTGCGCAAATACGCGCGCAAGCTCTTTGGCATCGCAAATATCGACCTGCTCGAAGATATGGCGGGGGTGGCCCATCAAGCCGGGCAGGGAATCCAGATTGCCGGCGTAGGTGAGTTTGTCGACGTTGATGACGGTGACATCCGTTTCGGCGATGAATTGGCGGACCACCGCCGAGCCGATGAAACCGGCGCCCCCCGTGACCAATATTTTTTTCATAAAATTATTCCAAATCCACTTCAGCCCGCAGGCGCTTTATCTCGGCCTGCAATGCCTCAAATTCATCTATCTTGCGCCGGAGGAAGCGCACCGTGATGCGGGCCTTTTCCTCGATGCCGCTGGGCGTGAGCAGATAGACATAGCCCATCTTGTTCGGGTTGCGGCGGAAGTTGTCCATCTTCACCCAGCCCTTTTCCACCAGGGCGCGCAGGCAGTAGTTGGCTTTGCCCAGGCTGACACCGAGCCTCGTGGCCAACTCGCGCTGGGTGACACCGGGGTTTTCCTTCAGTACCTTCAACAGCTTGTACTGAATTTCGTCTTCCATGCACTCAGCCGCGTTCAACAAGTGAACGCGGATTATACGGGGTTCATAATGTATGGGGCAAATGAACAAAGCTGGTATTTTTTGCGGCCTGTGCGATGTCCTCGGCGGGCTTGAGTTTCAATGCGCGGACGAGGTTGTTGTTCAGCCTGCCAAAGATCGTGGGCGGCCTGCATCCGCAACCGCATTTCGGCATTGATTCCCCGCCGGCCCTGTAACCGGATAGCCCTATCGGCACTGACGCCGGCCTGACCATTCAGGATGCGCGAAAGCGTGGCACGGGCGCGGCGTGTGGCTGGCGGCTCAAATGAGCCGTACCCGTTCCGGATAAGGCAGCAGCGCCGAATCGGCGGTGTGCAACTGCGCGGGCATCAGAAAAACCTGCGCAATCAACAGGCGGTCGAACGGGTCGCGGTGGTGCAGGGGATGTTGCGCGCCTTGGGGTGAGGGAGATTGCGCACGCAGATGTATTTCATGCACCCAAATCCCCTCTCCCCCGCCCCCTCCCCCGCTTGCGGGGGAGGGGAGAAAAACAGAAATCCCCAAGGAAACGCTGATTAATTCGATATGGCCGTCATTGCGAGCACCCTGAAGGGCACTTGTGCCCCCAACGGGGGTATAAACTCCGCGCGGCAATCCAGCGCATTGATTAAGCAGGAATTTCTGGATTTCCGCGTCGCTACGCTCATCGCAATGACGAATTAATCAGTGTTTCCCTAATGGACAATCTCGGATAATGGCAAGTGGTTGCGCTTGCTATCGCGCTATAAA
>JADMKH010000066.1:11473-16561 GCA_018780025.1 Thiobacillus sp. | reverse complement strand
TCTTCATCGCCACCGACCCGGTGTCGGGCGCGACCACGCCGCGCGGCAAGCTGATTTTCGGCTTTGGTGCAGGCTTGCTCACCATCATCATCCGCACCTGGGGCGGTTATCCGGATGGCGTGGCTTTCGCCATCCTGCTGATGAACCTGAGCGTGCCCTTGATCGACGCCTGGACCCAACCGCGCATTTATGGGGGTGGCAAGCGCAACGACAAGGAACCCTCCGCATGACCCCCTTGTTCAAGGCCGCCACACGCAACGCCTTGCGCACTGGCGTCATCCTGTTTGCTTTCTCAGTCGTCGCCACTACGCTACTGGTGTTCACCTTCAACCGTACGCAACCCAGCATCGAGCGCAGCCAGCAAGCCGCAAAACTGGCGCTGCTCAACCAGGTATTGCCGCATTCGCTGTATGACAACGACCTGCTCTCCAGCCAGCGCAGCGTCCCACCCGATTCGCAACTGGGAACCCAGAAGCCGTCTGCGATGTGGGTTGCGCGCCGGGGCGATGCCATTTCTGCCGTGGTGCTCGAAGCCATCGCTCCAGATGGCTACAGTGGAAACATTCATCTGCTGATCGGTATCGACATCAACGGTGGCCTCACCGGCGTGCGCGTGACCAGCCACCGTGAAACGCCAGGACTGGGCGACTATATCGACCGGCAAAAAAGTCCGTGGGTCGAACAGTTTGTCGGCAAGTCGTTGAGCCTGCCTGCCAGCAAACTGTGGGGGGTAGCCAGGGATGGCGGCGCATTCGACGCCCGCGCCGGCGCCACCATCACCCCGCGTGCCGTGGTCAAGGCCGTCCGAAGCGCGCTCGATTATTTTGCACGCAACCGCAAGGCGATCGTTGCACCGCCCCCCACTGGAATGACTGCGCCCGCCCAGGAGAACCCCCATGATGACAGTCACTGAATTCCGCAGCCTGTTTCAAAATGGCCTCAGCAAGCAAAATGCCGGACTGGTGCAACTGCTGGGCCTGTGCCCGCTGCTGGCGATCAGCAACACGCTGGTGAACGCGTTGGCATTGGGCCTGGCCACCATGCTGGTGATGGTCTTTTCCAGCGGCGCGGTTTCGAGTGTGCGCAATTTCGTGCCTCATGAAATCCGCATTCCAGTCTTCGTGCTCATCATCGCGGCACTGGTCACGGTCATCGACCTAGTCATGCATGCTTATGTGCACCGGCTGTATCTGGTGCTGGGCATTTTCATTCCGCTCATCACCACCAACTGCATCGTGCTGGCGCGCGCCGATGCGTTCGCATCGAAAAACCACCCCTTGCATAGCATGGTCGATGCCTTTGCAATGGGTCTGGGGCTGACGCTGGTGCTGGTGGTGCTGGGCAGCATGCGCGAACTGGCTGGCCAGGGCACGCTGCTCTCCGGAATCAATCTGGTTTTTGGCGAAGAAGCCAAACAATTCGTGCTGCATGTGCTGCCCCATTACCAGGGATTTTTACTGGCGATTCTGCCGCCCGGCGCCTTCATTTCGCTCGGCCTGCTGATTGCTGCGCACAACTGGAACAAGGCGCGTGCCGAACAGCGCGCCCATGCGGCCATTCCCTCACCGGCATGAAGCCGCCGCTTAAAAGATGAATCCAGCCAAGCGCCACGAAATATTCAGCCGCCTGCGTGCGGCCAACCCCCACCCCACCACCGAACTTGAATACAGCACCCCTTTCGAACTGCTGGTGGCGGTAGTGTTGTCGGCGCAATCCACCGACAAGGGGGTCAACCTGGCCACCCGCCGCCTGTTCCCAAAAGCCAATACGCCCGAAGCCATTTACGCACTGGGCGAAGCCGGGCTGGCCGATGCCATCAAGACGATTGGCCTCTACAAAAGCAAGGCCCGCCACCTCATCGCCACCTGCAAAATGCTGATCGATTTGCACGACAGTGTGGTTCCGGCCGACCGGGCGGCGCTCGAGGCCCTGCCCGGCGTGGGGCGCAAGACGGCCAACGTCATACTCAACACCGCGTTCGGCCAGCCGACGATGGCAGTCGATACCCATATCTTCCGCGTGTCCAATCGCATCGGGATTGCCCCCGGAAAAACGGTGCTTGAAGTGGAGAAGAAGCTGCTCAAGACCATCCCCGCCGAATTCCGCGTCGACGCCCATCATTGGCTGATCCTGCACGGTCGCTATACCTGCCAGGCGCGCAAGCCCAGGTGCGGCGAGTGCATCATTGCCGACCTCTGCGAATTCAAGGGTAAAAGTGTTTAACCCCAGCCGCGACCAGGTTCGCCAGTTTTTCTTTGGTGTATGGGCCAAATACCGCGCCGACCAGCCATTGGCGGGCGCAGAACAGCCCGCGCTCGAAGCTGTGCTGGCACACCCCGAATACCACGCCATGCTCGACCAGCCCGAGCGCTATCTGGATCGGGACTATCTGCCCGAGGCGGGCGAAACCAATCCGTTTCTGCATTTATCCATGCACCTGGCAGTTGCCGAGCAGGTGTCGGTTGACCAGCCGCCAGGCATCCGCGCACGCTACCAGCAGTTGATCAAGCTGCATGGCGACGAGATGGGCGCCCAGCACGCGGTCATGGACTGTCTGGGAGAAATGATCTGGCAGGTGCAACGCCACCAGACCGCCTTCGATTCAACGGCCTATGTGCAGTGCCTGGACCGCCAGCTCGGCGACACCTGACCCCCGCCCTTCCGAACACCCCCCACCTGCCCGGGGCTTCATTTTGCCGCGTTTCTGTCGATAACCCTGACAGGTGCAGCCAAACCGCGGCCGAACGCTCAACACGAAACGCACCGTGCGGCCTGAAAGGCATGGGGTTTTCTGCAACACGTCGATCCGGTTATCCCTTTTTTATTCAAATAGCCAAATTGAATCAGGTCCATAAATGACGCAGGTAGAACAACTCGAAATGAGCATCCAGTTGCCAACCCCGAAAGGGGTGGCACTGGCTGTGCTCGAATTGACTCAGCGCGAAAATGTAACGCTGGCTGAAATTGCCCGCGTCGTGCAAACCGACCCGGCCCTGTCCGGGCGCCTGATCAAACTGGCCAACACCGGCACACGCATCACCCGGCCCGTCGTATCGATCCAGGAGGCGGTCGTGCGTCAGGGCATGGCCACGGTGCGTCAGCTCGCGCTGGGGTTTTCGCTGCTGGACCAATACCGTTCCGGTGACTGTAAAGCATTTGATTATCAAGCCTACTGGTCGCATTCACTGCTGATGGGTTTGACCATGCAAGCCCTGGGCGAGCGCATCCGGATCGCGGCTGCCGACGAAATGTTCATTTGCGGCTTGCTGGCGCAAGTGGGCCAACTGGCGTTGGCGACAGCATACCCCGACGAATACAACGCGGTGCTGACCGATTATCGGGCCGATAGCTTGCAGCCTCTTGCCGCCCATGAACGCATACACCTGGAAACCGATCATACCGAGCTGGGTAACGTACTCATGGGCAATTGGGGTATTCCCAGAGCGTTTACCAGCCCGATTGCCCAGTATGAAACCCCCGCACCCACCCACCTCCCTCACGACTCGCGGTCTGCCAGCTTCACCCTGATGTTGCGTCTGTCACATCGCCTGGCCGATCTCGGCATGGCTGAAGCCGATAACCGCACCAGGCTGGCGAAGGAATGGATGTCGCTGGCAACCGAACTGGATATTCCCCTTGAGGCCTCCGGCATCTTTATTGATGAGCTGATGGCAAGCTGGCGCGATTGGGGGAAGCTGCTCAACATCCCGACCGCCTCGTTGCCCCACTTCACGGAACCCACACAACGTGCCGATGAACCCGCAGTCAAGCACTCGCCCCTGCGTATCATGGTGGCCGATGGCAATCCCCTTACCCGCCGCCGCACCATGGGCTTGCTGGTAGAAGAAGGCGGGCACTTCGTTTATCCCGCCGAAGATGGCAATGCCGCATTGGCATTGGCCATGGAAGTACTCCCCCATGTCATCATTGCCCACTACAATTTACCGCGCCTGAATGGTCCCGACTTATGCCAGGCCTTGCGAGCAACCAACGAAGGCCAGTGCATGCACATTCTGCTGATGGCGGACGACCACGATGAGGAACACCTGGTCAGTGCTTATGAAGCGGGAGCCGATGCCTACACCCCCAGTGCAATCAGCGCCATCGGCCTGCGCGCACGGCTCCATTCCGCGCAACGTCTGGTGCAATTGCAGAATTCCTGGTCCAAAGACCGCGCCCAGCTACGCCAGACCGCTGCCGAACTGGCTGTTGCGAACCGCAGACTGGCAAACGCGGCATTAACCGACCTGTTAACCGGACTGCCCAATCGCCGTTCGGCCATGGACCAGCTCGCCCAGGCATGGAGCGCGGCCACACGCTCCGGCTCGCCACTTGCGGTCATGGTGATCGACATTGACCACTTCAAACAGATCAATGACACCTATGGTCACGCCAGCGGGGACATCGTGCTGCGCGAAGCCGCCAACTCCTTGCGGGCATCAGCACGCCGGGAGGATAGCGTATGCCGGATCGGGGGCGAAGAATTCCTGGTCATCTGCCCCAACACCGATCTTAATTCTGCAAAGCAATCGGCCGAGCGTTTGCGCGCCAACCTGGAAGCCAGGCGAATTCCGATCGGTGAAATCGAGCGAGGCATCACGACCAGTATCGGTGTAGCCGTACGCGATACCGGAACAGCCGACATCGATGCGCTGGTCAGCACAGCCGATCAGGCCCTCTATCGGGCTAAACAGGCTGGGCGCAATCAGGTTTGTACTCCGTAGCGTCCCGCTTCGAGCCTTCAATCCGTAAAAAACGGGCGTGACCATCAACATGGCCACGCCCGTTTTCAGTCTGCTACAGCTGATTCAGTATTTCAGAATCAAGCCTTTTTGTTTGGAGAAGAACAACGCCAGGTCCAGCATGTCTGCATCGGACAGGGTTTGCACCTGACCGGCCATGATGGGGTTGCTGCGTTTGCCCGACTTGTAATCCTTGAGCGAGTGATAAATATAATCACGATGCTGCCCCGCCAGCGTGGGGAAGGAGGGCACAGTGCTCACGCCTTCCGCGCCATGGCAGCCCGCGCAGGTAGTGGATTTGGCCTTGCCCGCTTCATAGTTGCCCTTGGCCTGCACCGGCAACGAA
>JADMKH010000066.1:5969-11463 GCA_018780025.1 Thiobacillus sp. | reverse complement strand
CAACGAAAAACCCAGCGCAACAGTGGCGAGGATAAACAATATTTTTTTCATGGTGTTGTCCTCGGTTAGTTGGCAGGGCCGCTGTATGTAGAAGCGTAATAGGCAGCGAGATCTTCCATATCCTGCTCGGACATGTTCCCGGCAATCCCCTTCATGCTGGGATGGTTCCGCTCACCGCTCTTGTACGCCTTGAGTGCAGCCACGATGTAGTCTGCGTGCTGCCCGCCCAGTTTGGGAACGCTATAGACACTGGGGTAGGCCGTGCGCCCGCCCGGAATGCCATGGCAGCCGGCACACATAGAAGTTTTCAGTTGTCCGGCCTTGGGGTCGCCTGCTGCCTGAACCGGCATAGCCAACGCCAACAGCACGGACGCGCACAGCGTAATCGTGGTGGTTTTCATCTTCCTCGCTCTCTCTGGTTGAGTTGTCATTAAGGACCCTGTCTGATGCAGGGTTTGACGCCCATTATAAAACCGTATACCCCACTTGACATGCCTCTTGCCTGCCATAAATCCTTTTATGGCAAGGGGATATAGTATTATTCGCTAATATTCTTCTGGGGTTTCCGTGATCACTCTCAAGGCCTGTCCGCTCTGGATTTTCCGTCTGCTCCCTTTTTTGCGCTGGTGGCCCAACGTCACGCAGCAGACTGTCAAGAGCGACGCCATCGCCGCGCTAACCGGCGCAATGATTGTCCTGCCGCAGGCAGTGGCCTTCGCAACCATCGCAGGTTTGCCGCCCGAATATGGGCTGTATGCAGCGATGGTGCCGGCTATCGTCGGCGCCCTTTGGGGCTCGAGTTGGCACCTGGTATCGGGACCGACAACAGCAATTTCAATTGTGGTTTTTGCGTCAATCAGCCCGCTGGCTGAACCCGGAAGTGCGCAATTCATCGGCATGGTCCTCACCCTCACCCTATTAGCGGGGTTAATTCAGCTGGCGATGGGGCTGGCGCGGCTGGGTGCGCTGGTCAACTTCATCTCCCACACCGTCATCATCGGTTTCACAGCGGGTGCGGCAATCCTCATCGCCACCAGCCAGATCAAGAATTTTTTCGGCCTGGATATTTCTCGCGGTGCCCATTTTCATGAGGTGCTGATCCAGTTCGGCACGCACATCACGGACACCCAGCCGTGGGTATTGACCGTGGGAGCAGTCACATTGATTTCCGGCATGCTCGCCAAACGTTATCTGACCAGGCTGCCTTACATGATCGTAGCCATGATAGCGGGCAGCCTGGTCGCCGCTTTTCTGAACCACGAACTCGGTGCAGAGCAAACCGGCATCCGCACGGTGGGTGCATTGGTTGCATCCTTCCCGCCCTTTTCGCTGCCTGACTTCTCCCTGACCGCCATCAAGCAAACCCTGTTTCCCGCCACCATCATTGCGATACTGGCCTTGACCGAAGCGGTCGCCATTGCGCGCTCGGTTGCCGTCAAGTCCGACCAGCGGATCGACAGCAACCAGGAATTTGTGGGGCAGGGCTTGTCCAATATCGCGGGCAGCTTTTTCTCCAGCTACGCGTCCAGCGGCTCGTTTAACCGCAGCGGCGTGAATTACGCCTCGGGCGCGAAAACACCGCTTGCTGCCGCAATGTCAGCGGTCTTCCTGCTGCTGATCGTGCTGCTGGTCGCGCCGCTTGCCGCTTATCTGCCGGTCGCCTCGATGGCCGCCATTCTGTTCATCGTGGCGTGGAGCCTGATCGATTTCCATCACATTGGCGAAATCCTCAAACGGCACAATCGCGAGCGTATCGTGCTTGCCCTCACCTTTTTCGGCACCCTGATCGACCTGGAGAAAGGCATTTTTCTCGGCATTCTGGTGTCGCTGATGTTCTATCTGTATCGCACTTCGCAGCCGTCCATTCGCGAACTGGTGCCGTCATTCATCAACCGCGACAACCCGCAGCGCAAACTGGTTGCGGTCGATACCGATGCGCCGGCCTGTCCGCAAATGGCCATCCTTCGCGTTGAGGGCTCGATTTTCTTTGGTGCAGTCGAACACGTTCAACAACACTTCCGCAATGTGGACGAGTCCGACCCCAACAAAAAGCATCTGCTGCTGGCGGCGCGCGCCATCGGCTTCATTGATCTGGCGGGTGCCGAACTGTTCGCAAAAGAAGCCGTCAGGCGGCGAAAAATGGGGGGCGGCCTCTACATTGTCGGCGTGCAACCCGACCTCTGCGAAATGCTGAAACGGAGCGGACAGGTCGACACAGTGGGCGAAGACAATATTTTCCGTCACAAAGGCGAGGCAATTAAGGCGATATATAGCCGCATGAACAACGACATTTGTGAATCCTGCACTGCCCGGGTATTTCACGAGTGCCACCGCACCCTGCCAAACGGCCGCCCCCGCAGCACCTAATTAACGAATGGATACTGTGCCCGTCGCCAGACCCATGGCGGCGTCGGCGTAGTCTCTGCCCACAATCCGCGACGTGCGAGACGGGCCTCTTCCTGCGCCGCCACGCTTGCCGCATTGCGCCGGTAGCGCGAAGTGGAATCGTACGCCCAGGCCAGGCCCAAACGCAGCATTTCAATATTGACCTGCAATGTGTCTTTGTTGAGGTGCGCAATCCTGCGTCCATAGACATCGGTTGCAACCGTGTTCACTTCCACTGACTGGTTCAGCACCAACGCAGCCAGCGCGCGCGTAGCTGCGTCGCCATAGGCCTGGTCTTTCTCGGGCGCATCGATATCGGCCAGTCGGATTTTCAGGAAAGCGCGCGACCGGGCGCCCGTGTAATCGGGTTTGAACAAGACCGTATCGCCATCGATCACCACGATCACGACACCCCGCACATTCTCTGCCAGTGCTGGCTGGGAAACGGCCGACGCGATAAGCAGCAGCCACAACCAGCGTTTCACCCGGCCAGCATCTCCGCCGCGTGTTGTCGCGTCGTCGTCGTGATTTTGAGTCCGCCCAGCATGCGCGCGATTTCTTCCACCCGGGTATCCGCATCAAGCGACTCGATGTTGGATGAGACAAAGCCGCCATTGGCCTGCTTGCTCACCCGCAAGTGCTGGGTGCCGCGCGCAGCCACCTGCGGCAAATGGGTGATGACCAGCACCTGCCGGGTTTCGCCGAGTTTCGCCAGCCGCCGCCCGACCGCTTCGGCCACGCTGCCGCCGATGCCGACATCGACTTCGTCGAATATCAATGTCGGCACCCCGGCAACGCCGGACAGCGCAGTCTGGATCGCCAGGCTGATGCGCGACAATTCCCCCCCCGACGCCACCTTGGCGAGCGGCCCCGGCGGCAGGCCCGGATGGCTGGCAACCAGAAAGTTCACGTCTTCCAGTCCGTGTGCACGCGGCTCGCTGACGGGATGCAATTGAATATCAAGTTGCCCGCCCGCCAGGGCTAGTTCATGCATCGCGTCTGTCACTTGCGTCGATAACGCGGCAGCAGCCTTGCGGCGCTGCGCGGTCAGTTGCTCCGCCACTTTTTTGTATTGCACCCAGGTGGCGTCTTCGTTTGCCTGCAATGCATCGAGGTCATCGCTGGCGACCAGTTCGGCCAGCCGGGTCTGAAACTGGTCGAGCAGTCCGGCCAACGCCTCGGGTTGTACCCGATGCTTGCGCGCCAACTGATGCATGTCGCTCAGCAGACGGTCGAGCACGGTCAGTCGTTCGGGGTCGAGATTGAGGGTATCGGCATAGCGGCGCAGCGCATGCACCGCTTCGGCAAGGTTGGCACTGGCCGAATTCAACAAAGTGCCGATCTCGGTCAGGCTGTCGTCCACCGCCTGCATTGTGTCGAGTCGCGCACTCATTTCACCCAGTTGGCTGGAGACCGCCGCATCGCCGTCGTCCAGGCCCTGAATCAGCGCCTGGCTGCCTTCGATCAATGTCGTGACGTGGGCCAGCCGTGCGTGCTCAATTTGAATTTCGTCCCAGCGCGGCAGGTCGTCGCCCAGTGCACGCAGTTCCTCCACCGCCAGCGTCAGGCCTTCGCGTTCGATCTGCCGCGCCTGTCCGTGCGACTCGCACGCCAGCCGTTGCTGCCGGGCGTGTTGCCAGGCATGCCAGGCGGCACTCAGCGCCGCAACTTGCTGCTGTGCGCCCGCATAGGCATCAACCACTTCGCGCTGCGCCTGCGGGCGCAGCAAGGCGTGATGCGCATGCTGGCCGTGAATGTCGAGCAGGAACTCGGCGGCTTCCTTCAATTGCATCAGCGGCGCGGCGCTGCCGTTGATGAAAGCGCGCGAGCGGCCGCCGGCGTCGATCACGCGACGCAGGATCAATGCGTCGTCATCAGAGGCATAACCCGCTTTATCGAGCCAGGCCGCAAGCGCAGGCAAGCCATCGATCACAAACTCGGCGGCGATTTCAGCACGCAACGCGTCCTTGCGCACCACGCCGCCTTCGGCGCGGTCACCCAGCGCCAGCGCCAATGCGTCAATCAGAATGGATTTGCCGGCCCCGGTTTCGCCGGTGAGCACAGTCAGGCCCGGCGCGAAATCGAGTTCAACCGATTCGACCAGAAGATAGTTGCGAATGGAAAGATGCGACAGCATAAAACGATTGCGCGTTAAAGCTGTTTACCCCAATGCAGTTTTTGCCGCAGGGTGTCGTAGTAACTATAGGAATGCGGATGCAGCAGCGTGACCGTACGGCTGGCACGGGTGATCCACACATGGTCGCCACTGATCAGGTCGAAATGATGCTGGCCGTCGAAGTGAACGCGCGCATCGTCAGCGTAAGTCAGATGCAACTCGATACGCGAATGGCTGCTGACCACAATCGGCCGCGCCGACAAGGTGTGCGGACAAATCGGCACCAGTGCCACAGCTTCCAGTGTCGGGTGCACGATGGGGCCGCCTGAAGACAGGGCATACGCCGTGGTGCCGGTTGGGGTGGTGACCACCAGACCATCGGCCCGCTGGCTGTAGACGAACTCGCTGTTGATGGAGATTTCCAGGTCGATCAAACGGCCCGAACCCCCTTTGCCCACCACCACGTCGTTGAAAGCGGTGCCTTCAAACACCAGCTCACTCCCCCGTCGAACTTGTCCATTCAGCAGGATGCGTTCTTCGGCCACATATTGCCCGCTGAGAATTTCTGCCACGGCGCCAAACATGTCATCGACGGTAATATCGGTGAGAAAACCCAGCCGTCCCTGATTGATGCCGATCAGCGGGACGCCATGCGGCGCCAGTTCTCGTGCAATCGACAGCATGGTGCCATCGCCACCCAGCACCACCACAGCGCCGCATTCAATCGCCAGGTCATGCAGGTTACGCGTAGGGAAATCCGCGACGCTCAGGTTTTCAGCCGTCTGGCTGGCAAGCAGCACGTCATGACCGCGCCCCCGCAGAAATTCGCCCAGCGCGCGCACCGAGGCGCCCATGCCCTGATTATCATATTTGCCAACCAGGCCGACAGTGTGGAAAGGTGTTTGCATGACTGACGATTATAAGGGCAGCGCATTCAGTATTCGGGACACAGTGAACCTCTCAACCGGCTTTTTATCAAAAATCATGAACGGC
>JADMKH010000066.1:0-5959 GCA_018780025.1 Thiobacillus sp. | reverse complement strand
CCCTCCCGCCTTCAGCCCAATATAATTCCCCCATGCTCAATGACCGCGCGCGCATCCTGCTGAAAACCCTGGTTGAACGATATATCGCCGGTGGCGAGCCGGTGGGGTCACGTACCTTGTCGCAATATGCCGGACTGGACCTGTCGCCGGCCACCATCCGCAACATCATGGCCGACCTGGAGAGTATGGGCTTTGTCTCCAGCCCGCACACCTCGTCGGGGCGCGTCCCGACACCGCGCGGCTACCGGATTTTTGTCGACACGCTGCTGACTGTGCGACCGCTGGCGCAGGTCGAAGTCAGCAAGCTCGAACTCAGCCTGACACCCTCCGACCCGCAGCGGCTGATGACTGCAGCGTCCACCCTTTTGTCCGATCTCAGCCAGTTTGCCGGGCTGGTGATGACCCCGCGTCGCAGTCCGGCGTTTCGCCAGGTTGAATTTATCAGCCTGTCGGAAAAGCGCATCCTGCTCATCATCGTAACCATGGAAGGCGAGGTGGAAAACCGCGTCATCCTCACCGACAAACCCTACAGCCCCTCCAAATTGACCGAGGCGGCCAACTACTTCAACCAGCACTTTACCGGCCACAGCTTCGACCAGGTCCGCAACAAGCTGCGCGACGAACTGGGCTGTGTTCGCGACGACATCACCCGCCTGATGGCCGCCGCGGTGGATGCAGGCTCGCAGGCACACGATGCAAGCCAGGACAACGTGGTGGTTTCAGGCAGCCGCAAGCTGCTCGACGTGGAAGAACTCTCCAGCAACATGAGCAAACTGCGCCGCCTGTTCGACGCTTTCGAGCAGAAAACCGGCCTGATGCAGCTGCTCGACCAGTCGCGCACTGCCGCAGGGGTGCAGATTTTTATCGGCGGCGATTCCGAACTGATGGCGCTCGACGAATGCAGCCTGGTGACCGCGCCGTATTCGGTCGACGGCCAGGTCGTCGGCACCCTCGGCGTTGTCGGCCCCACCCGCATGGCCTACGAACGTGTGGTGCCGATTGTCGACATCACCGCCAAATTATTATCGAGCGCACTCTCCCACCACTAGGACGCGTAACACGCAATGAGCTATCTCAAAGAACCCGACCACACCCACGGTCAGCCCGCCCGTACCGGCATTCTGCTGGTCAACCTCGGCACCCCCGAGGCGCCAACGGCGCAAGCGCTCCGGCCTTATCTGAAAGAGTTTCTATCCGATCCGCGCGTGGTGGAAATTCCGCGTGCTTTGTGGTGGCTGATTCTCAACGGCATCATCCTCAACACCCGGCCCAAAAAATCGGCTGCGAAGTACGCTGCGATCTGGACGGCTGAGGGCTCGCCACTCAAGGTCCACACCGAAAAGCAGGCCAAGCTCCTGAAAGGCTGGCTGGGCGAAAAAATCGCCACCCCCTTCATGGTCGAATACGCCATGCGTTACGGCGACCCGTCGGTGCCCGACACGCTGGCGCGCATGAAGGCCGCGGGCTGCGACCGTATTCTGGTCCTGCCGGCCTACCCGCAATATGCAGCCTCCAGCACCGCCACTGCGTTTGACGCCGTGTTTTCCTGGCTCCAGCGCAGCCGCAATCAACCGGCGGTACGCACGCTCAGGCATTACCACGACCACCCCGCCTACATTCAGGCGCTGGCCGCCAACATCCGCAATTACTGGCAAATGCACGGCCGCCCCGACCTGCTCGTGATGAGCTTTCACGGCGTGCCGCGCTACACCCTCGACAAAGGCGATCCCTACCACTGCGAATGCCAGAAAACCGGCCGTCTATTGACGGAAGCGCTTGGGCTGGAACCCAAGCAGTTCCGCCTCACCTTCCAGTCGCGCTTCGGCCGCGCCGAGTGGCTGCAGCCCTACACCGACAAAACGCTGGAAGCACTCGGCCGCGAAGGCGTGAAGCGGGTGGATGTAGTCGCACCCGGTTTTGTGGCCGACTGCCTGGAAACGCTGGAAGAACTGGCAATGGAAGGCCGCGCCAGTTTTCTCGCTGCCGGCGGCAAGGAATTCAACTACATCCCCGCACTCAACGAACACCCGCAGTGGATCGATGCACTGGGCCAGATCGCACTGGAAAATCTGGGCGGCTGGGTCAGCGACACCCTGGACCGCGACGCCGCCGAACAAGCCCGGCAGCTCACCAAAAACCGCGCGCGCTCGATGGGTGCACACGGCTGACAACGAGCCGCCCGACACGCTTGATCCTGGAAAATACGACGCCGGCTCAAAGGCAAACCTCTGATGCCGTCAGTTTCAATCAGCTTCGCGCCACGCCGGCAAGGTGAAGTAGAACGTCGAGCCCACTCCCAGTGCGCTGTCAAAGCCAATCTCACCCTGCATCATCCCGATAATGGATTGGGTGATATTCAGGCCGAGTCCCGTCCCCCCTTTATGGCGGGTATCCGAGGAGTCTGCCTGGGTGAATTTGTCGAAAATGATTCCGTAAAAATCTTCCGGCACGCCCACACCGCGGTCGGTGACCGCAACACGCACCCGTTCATTTTCCAGGGCGACCGTCACGTCAACTTTTCCGCCGGGATGGGAAAACTTGGCCGCGTTGGACAACAGGTTGGACATGACCTGCATCAGCCGCTCGCCATCCACATTGACCCTCACGCCGGGCACACCCTCGACAAGCGTGAACGTCACATGGTGACGCTCGGCATAACCGCTGTTGGCCGCAACAACCTGCTCGACAAGCGGCATCAATGCCTGGGGCTTGAGATCGAAGTTCAGCTTGCCAGACTCGATTTTCTCGATATCGAGTATGTCGTTGATCAGCGTCAGTAACCGCTCTGTATTGCCGTACGCGATATCAACCAGCCCTTTGGCCTGAGCAGGCAACTCGCCTGCCACGCCACCCGCAATCAGACCCAGCGAACCGCGTATTGAGGTCAAGGGGGTTCTCAGTTCATGACTGACCGTGGACACAAACTCGCTTTTCAGGCGATCCATCTGTTTTTGCTTGCTGATATCGGTGTAAATCCCAACCATCCGGTAAGGTTTGCCCATGGCATCGCGCTGAGCGATACCCCGGTCCAGTATCCAGACAGCATGCCCGTCTTTGTGGCGCACACGGTACTCACTCTGGTATTGCGCCTTGTGCCCATCAAGATAGGCCTTGATTTCAGCTTTCACGCGATCCAGGTCATCCGGGTGTATGTGTTTATTCCACTCCTCGATCGTGTCGCCTACCTCATCCTCGGTATAACCGAGCATGGCTTTCCAGCGCGGTGAAAAATAAACGGCATGGGTCTGAAGGTCCCAGTCCCACAAGCCATCGTTGGCCCCGCTTATGGCCAGTTCGAAACGCTCCTCGCTGCGCCGAAATGCATCCGTCATTTGCCTGGCCAGTGCCAGTGCGCGTGAACGGTGGGTTGCCAGCGACCACGCCACTGCAAAAAACAAAAAGCTGATAACGATGCCAGCCAAGGCAACAATCGTGGGCTTGGCGCGGTCAATCCGGGCCTCAAAGGCCGGTGTGGAGGTGATGGCCAGGGTCCACCCATGCCCCTGCATGTCGATCTTGCCCACATTGCTGAACAATCTGAGCTTGTCTGTATTTCTCCCATGGATTACGCCATCGTTGTCATACATCAAGGTGCCATCCGAAACTTCATCGCCGTCATAAATTTCCAGGTCGATTTCAGAGTCCCGCCCTTCCTGCCCCAGAATGCCGCGCATCAGATCCTTCATCCGGAAGGGGCTGTATACATAGCCAATTAAAGCCTTTTTGCGCTGGGCCACGCTATCGAGCGCAGCGCCTTTGGCATAGAGCGGGAGGTACATCAGGAAACCGGACTGCACATCGGTCGACGTTTCCTGTTTGAGAATGACCTTGCCGGAGGTCGCTGGATTCCCTGTATCGCGTGCCTGCACCATCGCCGCATGGCGGGTTGGCTCCGAGAACATGTCAAAGCCGAAGGCACGCTGGTTGCGCACATCGAATGGCTCAAGATAAACAATGGGCGTGTACTCATCCCGGAGCCCGGCCGGCTTGACGGTGAATTCGGGAAAACCTTCAGCCCGAATAGCCTGAATGTGACGTTCCAATTCACTGGCTGGAATCCGCCGGGAAAAACCAATCCCCTGGATGCCAGGAAAGTTTTTATCGATATTCAGGCTACCGACATACTCGTGCCAATCATGACGGGTGACCTTATCGGATGCGTTGAACAAGGCAATGCCACCGCGCAACACCTGCTCGTAAGCCAGCATGCGTTGTTGAACGGCATCATGCGTCCGCTCGACATAACTGATGAAATCCGCCTGGGCGGTGGCCTCCACCCCCTTGTTCACCAGATGCCAAGCCAACGCAGTCAGCGTAAGCGTAATCAGCAGGGTCAGCCAGGCAACAGCTGGCGTTCGCTCCATTTTGGCGTTGATTCCGTCAGGGTCGGTAAACTGGTTTTGCAATTCCATTTGCCAGACATGTCCTCTGCTTACCGAATTCTATCGGAGGCGCAACGCATCCTGTTTTGAATTCCTGATACACAAGCCCATCGTCCGGCCCCGCTGCAGAGGGCCCGCAATCCGACTTGCGGAAACCCTTTGCGCATGATCATGATGCAGCCGGCCCGGTCCCGGCTGATGATGGTAATCTGAAAACACAGGATGCCAGTCTGTCAATCGGCAAGTTGCATCGCTTCCTGAACGAAACTGATCCCGTTAAACGGTTCCATCCTGGGCTGCCCTCAGGGTTTTCCCGACCTCGTTACGGGGCATGACCGGATTAAATCACACCCGAGCGGCATCGCCCCAATGCCATCCACCTTGCAACCGATACCGCAATTGCCTTCGACCAGCCTTTCACCCCAACCCGCGAATGCTGAACCCGATTAAGAACATCCGCTCGGCGCGTTGAAGAACCGCGCTATATAAGCATCCTCTTGTTGACAGATGGGCTGGCTGCGCCAGCATAAGCATTGCAGACGTGCAATCTCCATGGACCCGAAATCAAGGTTTATGGCGCGCATGTCGCTGTCGCTCATTTCTCCGGAGGTGTCCATGAACAAGAAGACCCCCTTGTTGTTCGCCGGCATTTTCGGCCTCGCCCTCCCGTGCATGGCCGGCGCTGCGAACATCCATACCCAGGTTATCGCATCCACCTGCATGTCCTGTCACGGCCCCGGAGGCAAAAGCCAGGGCACCATCCCCAGTCTGGCCGGCCTGAAAAAAGATGACTTCGTGAAAACCATGAAAGACTTCAAATCCGGCGCGCGCGCAGCATCCATCATGAAGCGCCATGCATCCGGCTACACCGACGCCGAATTCGAGGCCATGGGCGCGTACTTCGCGAGCCTCAAATAACAACAACCGAGGAGAACTCACAATGACGCTGAATCGTCGCGATTTCCTGAAAATTACCGGCGCGGGGGCAGCGTTTGCGCTGTCCGGATGCGCCACCCAGTCCACGCCTGCCGTTGCCTCCAGGGCGCGCGCCCACGTCGTCGTGGTCGGCGCCGGCTTCGGCGGCGCCACCTGCGCCAAATATCTGCGCCAGTGGGGCTCTCACATCGATGTCACCCTGATCGAGCCGAACGACGCATTCGTGTCCTGCCCGATTTCCAACTGGGTGATCGGCGGCCTGCGCAACATGAGCGACATCACCCACGGCTACGACAAACTGCCCGGGCGCGGCATCAAGCTGGTCAAGGACGCTGTCGTGGCCATCGACGCCAGCAAGCGCGTGGTCAAAACCCGAGGCGGCGCCAGCATCGGCTACGACCGCCTGGTCCTGGCGCCCGGCATCGAAATCCTCACCGACACGGTAAAAGGCTACAAGGAAGCCGAGGCCAACGGCAAGGTTGTCCATGCCTGGAAAGCCGGCACCCAGACCGGGCTGCTCAGAAAGCAACTGGTGGCCATGCCCGACGGCGGCGTCTTCGTCATGTCGGTACCGGCCGCGCCCTATCGCTGCCCGCCCGGCCCCTACGAGCGCGCCTGCATGGTGGCCTACTACTTCAAGC
>JADMKH010000202.1 GCA_018780025.1 Thiobacillus sp. | reverse complement strand
CGGGCGTCGGCGAACTCATCATGGTGGTGCCGACGCCGGGCGGCGAGCAGAATCAACTGGTGCTGGCGGCCGCCGCGATTGCCGGGGTCGACCGCGTGTTCACCATTGGCGGCGCGCAGGCGGTGGCGGCACTGGCTTATGGCACGCAGACTGTGCCGCAGGTCGACAAGATCGTTGGCCCCGGCAATGCCTACGTGGCAGCGGCCAAGCGCCGGGTCTTCGGCACCGTGGGCATCGACATGATCGCTGGCCCGTCGGAAATTCTGGTGATTGCCGACGGCAACACGCCGCCGGAATGGGTGGCGATGGACCTGTTCTCGCAGGCCGAGCACGACGAAATGGCGCAGTCGATTCTTTTGTCGCCCGATGCGGCCTATCTGGACGCGGTGGCGGCAGCGATCGATAAATTGATCGACGAAATGCCGCGCAGCGAAGTGATCCGCACCTCGCTGACCAGCCGTGGCGCGCTGATCAAGACGCGCGATCTTGATGACGCGGCGGCGATCTCGAATTCGATTGCGCCCGAGCACCTGGAACTGTCGATCATCGACCCCGATGCGCTGCTGCCGAAACTGCGCCACGCAGGCGCGATTTTCATGGGCAAGCACACCTGCGAGGCCCTGGGCGATTATTGTGCGGGGCCGAATCACGTGTTGCCGACCTCGCGCACCGCGCGCTTCTCGTCGCCGCTGGGGGTGTACGACTTCCAGAAGCGCAGCAGCCTGATCCACGTGTCGCAGGCCGGCGCACAGACATTGGGCAGGATCGCCGCCACGCTGGCCTATGGCGAAGGCCTGCAGGCGCATGCGCGTTCTGCCGAATATCGTTTGCTCCCTGAATGAGCCGCGCCAGACTATGAGTCGATATTGGAGTGCCGTGGTGCACGGCCTGACGCCCTACGTGCCGGGCGAACAGCCCAAACTGGCCAATCTGGTCAAGCTCAATACCAATGAGAACCCCTACGGCCCCAGCCCGCGGGTATTGGAGGCGGTGCGTGCAGAGGCCGCCGAGACCTTGCGGTTATATCCGGATCCTGGCTCTGATCGGTTGCGTGCGGGTATTGCCGCGCTTCATGGGGTCACCGCCGATCAGGTGTTTGTCGGCAATGGCTCCGACGAGGTGCTGGCGCACGCGTTCATGGCATTGCTGAAGCACGATCAGCCGATCCTGTTCCCCGATATCACCTATAGCTTTTATCCGGTGTATTGCGGGTTATACGAGATCGCATACAAAACGATCCCGCTCAATGAATCGTTCGAGATCGCGGTTGACGACTACCTGACGCCCAACGGCGGGGTGATATTCCCCAACCCCAACGCACCGACCGGGTGTCTGCTGGCGCAGCGCGAGCTTGAGCGTCTGCTCGCTGGAAATCCCGACTCGGTCGTGGTGATCGATGAAGCCTATATCGATTTTGGCGGCGAATCGGCGGTTGCGTTGGTTGCACGCTATCCGCAATTGCTGGTGACGCGGACCTTGTCCAAGTCGCACGCATTGGCGGGCCTTAGGGTTGGCTATGCCATTGCTCAGCCGCACCTGATCGAGGCCCTGAATCGGGTAAAGGACAGTTTCAATTCCTATCCGCTGGATCGCTTTGCCCAGGCTGGTGCATTGGCCTCCATGCAGGATCACGCCTACTTTGAGGCCATCTGCGCGAAAGTCGTGGCGAGCCGTGCACGGCTGGTGGCAGCAATGTCCGGGTTGGGCTTCGAAGTATTGCCTTCGGAAGCCAACTTTGTTTTTGCGCGTCACCCCGATCACAACGGCGCAGACCTGGCCGCGGCCTTGCGTGAACGCAGTATTGTCGTGCGCCATTTCCGCACGCCAGAACGTATTGCGCCGTTTTTGCGCATCACCGTCGGCACCGATGTGCAATGTAATGCGCTGGTCGACGCGTTGAAAGCGATTGTGGCCTGCTAGAATCCCATTACAGCCTTATATTCAGACGCCATGCGCACCGCCAAAGTTACCCGCAATACCCTGGAAACCCAGATCTCGGTCAGCCTCAATCTTGATGGCACCGGCGTCAGCACGCTCGCCACCGGTGTGCCGTTTCTTGACCACATGCTCGACCAGATCGCACGCCACGGCCTGATCGACCTGGATATCCAGGCCAAAGGGGATTTGCACATTGATGCACACCACACGGTGGAAGACACGGGGATTACGCTGGGTCAGGCCTTCGCGCAGGCGCTGGGCGACAAGAAGGGCATCCGTCGCTACGGTCATGCCTATGTGCCGCTCGACGAAGCCCTGTCGCGCGTGGTGATTGACTTGTCGGGTCGGCCGGGGCTGGAGTATCACGTCGATTACACGCGTGCGCGCATCGGTGACTTCGATGTCGATTTGTTCCTCGAGTTTTTCCGGGGCTTTATCAATCACGCGGGTGTCACGTTGCACATCGACAACCTGCGCGGAATTAATGCGCACCATCAGGCCGAAACCATTTTCAAGGCGTTCGGCCGCGCGCTGCGCATGGCTGTTGAAGCCGACCTGCGCATGGGGGATGCATTACCTTCGACGAAGGGTTCCCTGTGAGTGTTGATATTGCCGTCATCGATTACGGCATGGGCAACTTGCGTTCGGTCGTTAAAGCGATCGAGCATGTTGCACCCGCACTCAGCGTAGTGGTGACGTCCGATCCCGAAGTGATCGCCGGGGCCGGCCGTATCGTATTTCCGGGGCAGGGCGCTGCGCCTGACTGCATGCGTGAAATCGATGCGCGCGGGTTGCGCCAGGTGATCATCGACGCGGCCCAAAGCAAGCCGTTTCTGGGTATCTGCATGGGTTTGCAGGTGCTGTTCGAACACAGTGAGGAAGGGGATGCCGACTGTCTGGGGATTTTGCCCGGCAGCGTGCAGCGTTTTCCGCATGAAGCGATGCTTGACTCGGCTGGAAACAAGTTGAAAGTGCCTCACATGGGCTGGAATAACGTGCATCAGGCAGCCCCGCATCCAATGTGGGCTGGCATTGAAGAAGGCGCACGCTTTTATTTCGTGCACAGTTATTTCGTGCAGCCGACATCGCCTGATGTGATTGCCGGATTTTCGCATTACCCTTTCCCGTTCACCTGTGCGGTGGCGACCCAAAATATTTTTGCTGTTCAGTTTCATCCGGAAAAAAGCGCGAACGACGGATTGACACTGCTGGGCAATTTTGTAACCTGGAATCCAGGTGAAACCGAATCCGCCTGCGATATGACCGGCGCTGCCTGCGCTTAACTTTTTTACTGTATTACCATGCTAATCATTCCTGCGATCGACCTTAAAGACGGCCACTGCGTGCGCCTGGAACAAGGCGAAATGGACCGTGCCACTGTGTTTTCCGAAGATCCGGCGGCGATGGCGCTGCACTGGAAAAACCTGGGAGCGCGCCGGCTGCATCTGGTCGACCTCAATGGCGCGTTTGCGGGCAAGCCGATTAACGATAATGCGATCCGTTCCATCGTCGATGCGGTGGGCGACGAGATGCCGGTGCAATTAGGCGGCGGCATTCGCGATCTCGCCACTATCGAGCGCTATCTCGACGATGGCGTGCGCTACGTCATCATTGGTACCGCCGCGGTGAAAAACCCCGGTTTTTTGCACGAAGCGTGCGATGCCTTTCCCGGCCATGTGATGGTTGGGCTGGACGCCAGGGATGGCAAGATCGCGGTTGAGGGTTGGTCCAAGATTACCGGTCATGACGTGATCGATCTGGCCAAGCGTTTCGAAGGCTATGGTGTGGAAGCCATCATCTACACCGACATTGGCCGCGATGGCATGCTGACCGGCGTTAACATCGAAGCCACCCAGCGGTTGGCGCAAGCGTTGTCGATTCCCGTGATTGCCAGCGGTGGCGTCACCAATCTTGACGATGTCAAAGCGCTGTCCGTCGTTGCCAAAGACGGCATCATTGGCGCGATTACCGGGCGAGCCATTTACCAGGGCACACTCGATTTTCCGCAAGCGCAAAAGCTGGCCGACGAACTGGCCGGCGGCGTCTTCGGCGTTTGATCCGGAATCATCGGTCATGCTAGCCAAACGCATCATTCCCTGTCTCGATGTCACGAATGGCCGCGTGGTCAAAGGCACCAACTTTGTTGAACTGAAAGACGCCGGCGATCCAGTCGAAATCGCGCGCCGCTATAATGAAGAGGGTGCGGATGAACTGACGTTTCTTGACATCACCGCTTCATCCGACAATCGCGATCTGATCCTTCACATTATCGAAGCCGTTGCATCGGAAGTGTTTATTCCCTTGACCGTGGGCGGCGGGGTTCGTGCGGTGGCCGATATCCAGCGTCTGCTGAATGCGGGGGCGGACAAGGTCAGCATCAACACCTCAGCGGTCAACAATCCGCAACTGGTCAAGGATGCGGCCGACCGTTACGGCAATCAGTGCATCGTGGTGGCGATCGATTCCAAGCGCGTCGGCGCCTACTGGGAAGTTTTCACCCACGGTGGTCGTACCGCCACCGGGCTTGATGCAATCGAGTGGGCAAAAAAAATGGAAGCCTACGGTGCGGGCGAGCTGTTGCTCACCTCGATGGATCGGGATGGCACCAAGAGCGGGTTTGATCTGGAACTGAACCGCGCGATTTCCGATGCGGTCGACATTCCCATCATCGCCAGCGGCGGCGTGGGCACCCTGCAACATCTGGTCGACGGGATCAGGGAAGGCCGTGCCGATGCGGTGCTGGCGGCAAGCATTTTCCATTTCGGCGAATTTGGCATTGAAGAAGCCAAGCGCTACATGAAGCAGCACGGCATCGAGGTGCGGCTGTGAGCGACTGGCTCGATGCCGTCAAATGGGACGCGCAAGGCCTGGTGCCGGCGATCGCCCAGGATGCCGTCAGCGGTGAAATCCTGATGGTGGCGTGGATGAACCGCGAAGCACTGGAAGAAACCGCGCGCACCCTACGGGGCGTGTATTGGTCGCGCTCGCGCAACAAGCTGTGGCGCAAGGGCGAGGAATCCGGCCATGTGCAAAACGTCAGCGAAATCCGGCTGGACTGCGACAACGACGTGGTGCTGCTGAAAATTGAACAGCTGGGCGGGATCGCCTGTCATACCGGGCGACGTTCCTGTTTTTTTCAGAAGCTGGAAGGCGGCCACTGGGTGGCAACCGCCCCGGTACTGAAAGACCCCGCGGAGATCTACAGTCAATGAGCGATATTCTCGACCGCCTCGCCGAAATCCTGGAGGCGCGCAAATCCGCATCGCCCGACAGTTCCTATGTGGCCAGGCTCTATGCCAAGGGCACTGACGCCATTCTGAAAAAGATAGGCGAAGAGGCGACCGAGACCGTTATGGCGGCCAAAGACGACCAGGCCGAAAAGATCATCTACGAAGTCGCTGATTTATGGTTTCATACGCTTGTGCTGCTGGCGCACAAAGGACTGAAGCCAGCAGATGTGCTGAATGAGCTGGCACGTCGCGAAGGTTTGTCCGGCTTGATGGAAAAGGCGAATCGACATGAGTGACTGCATATTCTGCAAAATTGCGGCCGGTGAATTGCCGAGCGGCAAGGTCTACGAAGACGATGAATTGCTGGCTTTTCATGACATTCATCCATTCGCGCGCGTGCATGTGCTGATTATCCCGAAGCTGCATATCGCCACGCTTGCCGAGTGCATGCCTGAGCATGAAAGCTTGCTGGGCAAGATGTTGCTGCTGGCGCCCCGTTTGGCAAAAGAACTGGGGCTCAGCGCTGGCTTTAAAACACTGATCAACACTGGCCGCGGCGGTGGCCAGGAAGTCTTTCACATTCATGTACATGTTTTTGGTGGGGGCGAACCCGCTCCCCACGCTCAAAGTTAATCAATAAGGAGACTTACCATGGGTAGCTTTAGCATCTGGCATTGGCTGATTGTTCTGGCTGTTGTGCTGTTGATTTTCGGTACCAAGAAACTGCGGAATATCGGCAGTGACCTGGGCGGCGCAGTAAAGGGTTTCAAAGAAGGCATCAAGGAAGACACGACCAAGCTCGGCGACAAAACCGAAGAGGGCGGTCATACCATCGACGTCGAGGTCAAGGACAAACATCATTCCTGAAAACGGGGCTGGCGGGATGGGCAGGTTGCAGAAGCGATTGACTCCATCCCGCACCTCGACCTGACATGTTTGATATTGGTTTTAGTGAACTCCTCATGATCGGTGTAGTAGCACTGATCGTCATTGGCCCTGAACGCCTGCCCAAAGTGGCGCGCACGGCGGGTCATTTGTACGGCCGCTTGCAGCGCTATGTGTTGGATGTGAAATCCGATATCGGTCGCGAAATGGAACTCGACGAGTTAAAGCGTGCCGGGCAGCAATTCAAGGAATCGATTGATTCGTCAGTTACCGATTTGAAACAGCAGGCCACCGTGGTGGATGATTATCTGCGCGATGAAACGGACAATATCGGCAATGCTGTGACTGCAATGGGTGAATTGGAAACGCGCCCTCCGCTGAGCGAGCCGCCGGTGAAACAGGCGCAGGATCATACAAAGCTGCAACAAAGCCTGCCGCTTGACGAACCCGATCAAAATAATGCCTCAGCGTTCGCTGCCGTAGTGGAAACAGCACGCAGCGATAGCGCCGGAAAGACTGCATGAGCGAATCCGAAAACTCCTTTGTCTCGCATCTCATTGAAATGCGGGATCGCTTGCTGCGCGCGGTGCTGGCTGTGGTCATTATTTTTATTGCGCTGTTTCCATGGGCGCAGGATATTTATGCGCTGTTAGCCCAGCCTATGCTGGCAGCGCTGCCCAAGGGTGGACAGATGATTGCCACTGAAGTGACCACGCCCTTTTTCGTGCCGATCAAAGTCACCATGATGGCGGCGTTTTTATTGGCCATGCCGTGGGTGTTTTATCAGGTGTGGGCATTTGTGGCGCCCGGTTTGTATCAGCATGAAAGGCGCATTGGCGTGCCGCTGGTAATCGCCAGTGTGATTCTCTTTTTGTTGGGCATGTCGTTCGCTTACTTCCTGGTGTTTCCGGTCGTGTTTGGCTTTGTTGTCGGCGTTGCCCCGGAAGGGGTGGCGGTGATGACAGACATCGGCAAGTATCTCGATTTTGTGATGACCCTGTTCATGGCGTTTGGCATCACATTCGAAGTGCCGGTTGCTGTGGTGCTGCTGGTCAAAATGGGGATGGTCTCAATTGCGAAGCTGCGCGAGGTTCGTTCTTATGTCATTGTGGGCGCATTTGTAGTGGGTGCCATTTTCACTCCGCCAGATATCATTTCCCAGTTCATGCTCGCCGTTCCGCTATGGATTCTGTATGAAATTGGCATTCTTGTTTCAGTGCTGATTACCAAACCCAAGCCACAAGAGGATGCGGATTACACGCCGATGAGCGAATCCGAGATGGATTCGGAATTTGATCGCATTGAGGCTGAGGCAGGCAAGTCTGAATCCGGCCCGGCTAAACCTGACGCACCAGACCAGGAAAAGGCTGACCCAACCCCAACCCGATAATGTATCAAAATGGTGCGCGATGTTTCGGCATGCCCCCATATGGGGCGATGTTGACTCGCATCGATACACACTCTGCTGTGATATCAATGATATAGATTGATGGAACATTAATTGCTTGATAGCACTGCAATTCAATTGGGGGTGTTGCATGGAAGCATTGAAATCAGGCAGTGATGTGTTGTTCGTGTTGTTGGGGGGCATCATGGTGCTCGCCATGCATGCCGGCTTTGCCTTTCTGGAGCTGGGTACCGTTCGCAAGAAAAACCAGGTCAATGCCCTGGTCAAAATCATCACCGACTTTTCAGTCTCGACCATTGCCTACTTTTTCATTGGTTACAGCGTGGCCTATGGTGTCAGCTTCTTTTCCAGTGCTGAGGTTCTGTCAGCAAAAAATGGCTACGACCTGGTCAAATTCTTTTTCCTGCTGACGTTTGCAGCAGCCATACCGGCGATTGTGTCGGGCGGCATTGCCGAGCGTGCGCGCTTCAACCCTCAGCTGGCGGCCACTTTTGCGCTGGTCGGATTGGTTTACCCTTTCTTTGAAGGCATTGTCTGGAACGGTAATTACGGCATTCAGGACTGGTTGGCTTTGACCTTTGGTGCAAGCTTCCACGACTTTGCCGGGTCGGTCGTGGTGCATGCAATGGGGGGGTGGATAGCCCTGCCTGCAGTTCTGCTGCTGGGTGCGCGCCGTGGCCGCTACAATAAAGACGGCATGGTCTCGGCCCACCCCCCGTCGAATATCCCGTTTCTGGCATTGGGTGCATGGATACTCACGGTGGGCTGGTTCGGCTTCAACGTGATGTCGGCGCAGCTGATCGAGGCGGTGTCGGGGCTAGTGGCCGTCAATTCGCTGATGGCGATGGTGGGTGGCACCTTGGCTGCCCTGGTGATTGGCCGCAATGACCCGGGCTTCATCCACAACGGCCCGCTGGCCGGTCTGGTGGCGGTGTGTGCCGGCTCTGATCTGATGCATCCGCTGGGCGCACTGGCCACCGGCGCGATTGCCGGTGCGCTGTTTGTCTGGATGTTTATGGTGACCCAGAATCGCTGGAAAATAGACGATGTACTTGGAGTCTGGCCATTGCACGGCTTATGCGGCGCGTGGGGCGGCATCGCCGCAGGGATTTTTGGGGCCAAGGCGCTGGGCGGGATGGGCGGCGTGAGCCTGGCGTCGCAAGCGATTGGGACCCTGGGCGGCGTGGTGGTGGCGCTGGTCGGTAGCCTGGTGGTGTATGGCGTACTCAAACAGCTTATGGGATTGCGCCTGGATGCCGAAGCGGAATTCAATGGCGCAGACCTCAGTATTCACAAGGTTTCCGCAACAGCCGAACGCGAAACCAACTGGTAATAATTCCTGATATTCCGGTTGGATCAACCGCGGACTGGAAGCCACGGGTATTCATGTGGCTTCCATTTCAATTCAGTTTTTCAGGTTTTTCTGCAATTGCCGCACGTGCTTGCGACGTTCTTCCCGCAGCTGTTCTAGCTGGCGATCAATTTGCACGACATCGGGATACTGTTCGGTGTATTCCAGCAGCAGTTCTGTGCGTTTGATGCGCAGTTCAACCTGTTTCTTGTCGAGCCCGATCAAGTAGGCATCCGTCTGGATCGGGTTTGATTGCCTGGGGCCAGTGGTGGCGTCAGGCAAGGTGTCTTCAGTGAGTGTCGATGGTGCGGTTGCAGTCATACTGACATTCGATGTGCGTGCGTTTTGCGTGGTTCGGATCGATGGCTGAGACTTCTCGATAAAGTGCTCGATTACGATGAGTCCCAGCCCGATCAATAAGAATACGACCAAGGGCGTTCCAAATGCCAACGCAGGCAGTAAGCGGGGCACCTGGTTGCTGGGGGGGATGTCGGGTTTGCGTGCCATGCTCGCTGCAAGCGCATGCAGATCATTGACCAGCGTTCGGGCGTCCGGTCGGGCATCCGGATTCTTGTGCAGCATGCGCGTGAGCAGATCAACCAGTTCGGTGCGTAGATTGGGACGAAGGGTGGATGCGGCGGCGGGGGGTTCATGTATCACCCGATAGACAATAGACGGCAGGCTATCGCCGTCGAATGCATAGTGTGCGGTCAGCATTTCGTAAAGTACCGCACCCAGCGAAAAGATATCTGAGCGCCCATCCACTTCCCGGCCCATCGCTTGTTCGGGTGACATGTAGCGGGGCGACCCGAGCATTTGTCCCGCCAGGGTATGGCCGCTATTGGTCAGGTGCGCAATTCCGAAGTCAGTCAGCTTGATGCGCCCGTTGCGTCCTGTGACAACCACATTGGCGGGTTTGACATCGCGATGGATAACACCGTGCTCGTGAGCAAACGCCAGTGCCTCGGCCATTTGCAGTGTGGTATCGAGCGCCAGGTCGAGTGGCATTAGACCGTTGTTCATGACGTCGCGCAAGGTCGCACCGGGGAGATATTCCATGGCGATGTAAGCGAGTTCGTCAGTTTCGCCCACATCGAAAATGGTCACTATATTGGGATGCGACAGCCGGCCGGCACTTTGCGCTTCGCGTAAAAAGCGCGTTTCAGCGTCTGCATCATCCTGGCGTAATTTTGCGATTGCCACGGTTTTGATCGCAACCGTACGTTCGATCAGCGGGTCGCGCGCACGCCAGACTGTGCCCATTGCGCCATGACCGATTTCGTCGAGGACCTCGTAGCGACCGATGTTCATGGCATTAACAGGATCAGGTCTGACATTCGATAATTTGGCCGCGAACGGAACGACTGTCTTCCCCCATCAAATAGAGATACCAGGGCATCAACGCGTCGATGCCGGGAAGTGAATCGGGCGAAAGTCCCGGGTGAGTGCGCGTGCGCAAGGTGGTTGCAACCTGACCGGGAATCAGTGTGTTCACGCGTAACGCTTCGTTCGAATTGAGCTCGTCTGCCCAGACGCGAGTAAGGGTTTCGAGCCCGGATTTGGCCACCGCGTAGCCACCCCAGTAAGCACTTGGATGATGACCATGGGTTTCGCCTGTAAATACGATAGAAGCATCAGGCGCCTGTTTCAGAAGCGGCAAGCAGGCACGGGTCAGCGCAAATGGCGCAATTAAATTGACCCGCATCAGGGCTTGCCATTGCTCCAGCGTTTGCAGCTCCAGCGGGGTCAGACTGTAAAACTGATGCGCGCTGTGCAGCACGCCATCGAGCCGCTTCAGATGATGGGCAATCGTACCCGCCAGGGTTTCCAGGCTGCGGTCGTCAGCCGTCGCCAGGTCATACGGAAACATGGCTGGCTCCGGGCCGCCTGAGGCGACGATTTCGTCGTAAACCGTTTCCAGCCTGTCTGCATCGCGTGCGAGCAAGGCCACCGTGGCACCGTGACGCGCGTAGGCCAGACTGGCGGAACGCCCCAGGCCCGAGCTGGCACCGGTAACGAGAATGACGCGACCTGCAAGCAGATCAGAACGGGGGAGGTAATCTTTCATAGCTGCCTAAGTAATGCGCCGGCCGATTGTACTCCGCTCAGTGTTGCAGTTTCGAGCGTGGCGGGGTAGGGGCCGGCTGTGTAATCCCCCGCCAGAAAAAGGCGCGGATGCGCGGTGCAAACGTCGGGGCGTGCCATGTTGGGTACGCAGCTGTAGGTCGCTTGTTTTTCGACGATGCTTTTGCGCCAACGCGGCGATCCCGGTTGCGCTATTCGCTGCAATTGGGCTTCTGCCTGATCCAGCCAGTCCGGAGACAGGTTTGCTGCGGCACTGGCAACAAACGCCAGCAATCCGGCCTGGCCATGACTTTGGCCGCGGTCGAACACAAACTGTGCGGGGCCATTAGCCAAAGCGAACAGGGGGTGCGTGAGCTGAAACGCTGGATCGTATTGTATGTAGCCGGTAGCAATGGGCTGGTAATGATAGGTGGAGACGTCGCGCACCACGGATTCAAGTGCGGGAATTGAGGCTGCCAATCCTGACACGTGCTGCGGGGCGGTGGCCACAATGGCGTGGCTGAAAATGGCCGACTCATCGCGTGCATGCAACGTGATGGCGTCCGGTGTGGCCTCAAGGCTGCTTACGCGGCTGGACAGGCGAACAGACCCGCCGAGTTCGATCAGGCGCGCAGCCGCAGGCGCGGGCAGCAGCGCTGTCAGGTCGCGTCGCGGCAGCAGCAGGTCGCTGTGATGCGTGCGGCCACCGAAGGCCGCTCGGATGACATCGCGGAAAACCGCAGCGCTGGCTATTTCCGGTGGGGTATTGAGGGCGGACACGCAAAGTGGATGCCACAACAGGCGGTTCAGCGTTTCGGGCTGGGAACGGGTAAGTTGACTGACAGTTCGAAGTTCGGACGCGCGCGGGTTGTGCAGCAGCGCATGCGCCCAGCGTATGGCTGCCCACTTCTCGCGCCCGCTCAATCCCTGGGCACTGAGCAGTCCCACCAGTAAATGGAGCGGGGCGGGAAGACGCGGGCAGGCCAGGCTGAAATCGGGTGGTTGCTTGAGATTGAGGGGGTGTCGCCACAAACTTTCAGGTGTTTTTCCGGGATTGAGGCGGGCAATCAGCTGCAGCGTTTGTTCATAGGCACCCAGCAAAATGTGCTGGCCATTGTCGAGAATCTGACCTTCGATTTCGACCGCGCGCGCGCGGCCACCCAGCGTTCGACTCGCCTCAAACAGGGTAACGCTGATACCGGCTTCGGCCAGCCTCAGTGCAGCGGTGCATCCCGCCCAGCCGCCGCCGATCACAGCGACGCTGGGCTGTTTCAAGCCGGTCGTCATGGAAACAGCCAGGTCTTGCTGGCCAGCCACAGCTTGCGCACGGGGGTGAGCGCAACGCGTGCGCGCAACACGGGAAAGTCGGCGCGTTGAATTTCGTTCAGCAAGGTGCGGTAAATAGCGGCCATCACCAGGCCAGGACGTTGTGCGCGACGCGCATTGACTGGCAGCGCGGCGAGGGCGCGGTCGTAACAGGACGAAGCGCGTTCAAACTGAAACTGCATCAGTGCCTGAAATGCTGGCGTGTCCACTCCATTCAGCATATCGGCTTCACGCACGCCGAAGCGGGCCAGCTCGTCCTGTGGCAGATAAATCCGGCCGCGCCGCGCATCTTCACCCACGTCGCGGATGATGTTGGTGAGCTGGAAGGCGAGCCCCAGTTCGTGCGCATAGCGGCGGGTGTCGCGGTCGTCGTTGCTGCGCGGGCCGCCGAACAAGGCGGCTGCAACTTCGCCCACCACGCCTGCCACGCGGTAGCAATACAGATTGAGCGATTTGAAGTCGGGATAGCGCAGATGATCGAGATCCATCGCCATGCCATCGACAATTTCCAGCAGCAGCGCCAGCGGTGTGTTGCGGCCTTGTGGCGTGTCGAACAGCGCGCAGGTTGCCGGATGCGTCGGGGAGCCTGACCCAAATTGCGCGATTTCAGCGCGCCACCAGTCGAGCTTGGCCAGCGCAACCTGACGCTCATGGCATTCATCCACCACGTCGTCGAGTTCACGGCAGAGGGCGTAAAACGCGGTGATTGCGCGTCGCGTGTCCTGCGGCAGAAAGACAAAACTGTAATAAAAGCTTGAACCGCTGGCTGCAGCGCGGTCCTGGCAGTATTGATGGACATCCATATTTAAAAGAGCGCGCGTCCGAGCATGTTGATCCAGTCTTTTTTCGTCAGCACCGGACGGTTATGAAAAACACAGCCGGGATCGGCATGCAGTTTGCGCAGGATGGTTTCGCCGCCGAGAATGGTCACACGCAGTTCAAGTCCGATGCGGCCTTTGAGGAGCCGGCCGAGCGGTGCGCCGGCCTGCATGAGTTTGCGGGTGCGCTCGATTTGCTTGAGCATCATCGTGTTCCACATGCCGCATGGGTCGCCCTCGGCAATCTGTGTTTCGCTGACGTGGTGGGCCACCAGTTCGGCCTGTGGCAGATAAACACGGTTTTTCCTGAAATCGACCGCAATGTCCTGCAGGAAATTGATCAGTTGCAGGCTACTGCAAATCGCATCGGAATACGCCAGGTGCCGTGGATCATGGTCGCCATACAAATGCAGCATCAAACGCCCCACCGGATTGGCCGAGCGACGGCAGTAATCCATGACTTCGCCGAAATCGGCATAACGGGTTTTTTCCACATCCTGCGCGAATGCAGACAACAGGTCGCGAAATGGGGCGAGCGGAATGGAATAGGTACGAATGGCTTCGGCCAGAGGACCGAATACGGGATCGGTCGGTGTTTCACCGCTTTCGATGCGATCCATCTCAGCATGGTAGGCTGCCAAGTGTCGCAGACGTTCGGTGGGTTGGGCATCGCCTTCGTCTGCAATATCGTCCGCACTGCGGGCAAACCGGTAGATGGCTTCTACCGGCCGGCGTAAGCGTTTTGGCAGCAACCAGGACGCAACAGGGAAATTTTCGTAGTGATCGACCGGCACCGGCAACAAAAAAACGGAATAGGAATAATGACTTAGCTTGGATGCCGGGTCGGGTGAGGTGACAGCATCGCCTTGATTATATTACACTTATTGGTCGCAGGTTTTACGGTCAAGCCGCGAGAGTGGCGGAATTGGTAGACGCACTGGATTTAGGTTCCAGCGCCGCAAGGCGTGGGGGTTCGAGTCCCCCCTCCCGCACCATTAGGTTTTTGTCGTTCCCTCATCAATTTCAATTCAGCCAGGAAGTATTGTCATGCAAGCAAATCTTGAAGTTCTCGAAGGTCTGGCCCGGCGCCTGGATATCAGCGTTCCGATGGATCAGCTGGAAACCGAGGTACAAAGCCGCCTCAAGCGCTTGGCACGCAACGTCAAGATGGATGGCTTCCGTCCTGGCAAGGCGCCGCTCGGCGCTGTGGCGCGTCAACATGGCCCTGGCGTGCGTCAGGAGGTGTTGGGCGAAACCTTGCAGACGCGTTTTGGCGACGCCGTGCAGGAAAACCAGCTCAAGATTGCCGGCTACCCGCGCTTCGAGCCGAAAGCGGGTCAAACAGATACCGCAGAAATGACTTTCAGCGCCAGTTTTGAGGTCTATCCTGAAGTCAGGATTGATGATCTGAGCACGGGTAAGATCAGCCGCGCCGTTGTGGGTCTGGGCGAGGCTGAGGTGATGAAGACACTGGAAGTGCTGCAAAAACAGCGCCGTACCTTTGAAACGGCAGACAAAGCCGCAGCCGAGGGCGATCTGCTCAAGTTCGACTATCAGGGCACGGTCGATGGCGTGGCTTTTGAAGGCGGCAAGGGCGAAGACTTTGCCGCGGTCATCGGCGAAGGCCGTTTGCTGAAAGACTTCGAACAAAGTCTGACCGGCCTCAAGGCGGGCGACAGCAAGGGTTTCGCCCTCACCTTTCCGGCTGAATATGCTGCCAGGGAACTCGCTGGCAAGACAGCGCATTTCGAAGTGCAGGTCAAGGAGGTGCAGGCTCCGGTGCTGTCGCCCGTGGACGCGGAATTCGCCAAGGCGCTGGGCGTTGAAGACGGCAATGTGGAAACGCTAAAGGCTGAAGTGAAGTCCAATCTGGAGCGCGAAGTAAAACGCCGCGTGCAGACGAAGCTGAAAGAGCAGACCATGGAATTACTGCTGCAAAAGAGCACGCTGGACTTGCCGCAAAGCCTGGTGGCGATGGAAACCGACCGTTTGCGCAGCATGACGGAGGCCGATATGCAGCAGCGTGGGGTTCAGACAATGAAGCTCAGTGCCGATATGTTTACTGGACAGGCCGAACGCCGAGTGCGGCTGGGTTTGATCCTGGCCGAGATTGTGCAGACGCACAAACTGGTGGCACAACCCGAACAGATTCGTGCCTTGATACTGGAGCAGGCACAAAGCTACGAGGAGCCCGAACAGGTGATGCAGTGGTACTACCAAAGCCCCGAGCGGATGCAGGAGATCGAGTCCCTGGCGCTGGAAGAGAATGTGGTAGCATGGGTCGCAGGTCAGGCCCAAGTGGAAGACGTGACAACCTCCTTTGAAGAACTGATGGGACGTGCCTGATGCACATTGATTTTGAACGCGGAATTTCGAATTCCCAGCACTTCGAACCCCAGGGCCTGGGGCTGGTTCCCATGGTCGTCGAGCAAAGCGGCCGCGGCGAACGTGCTTACGATATTTACTCGCGCCTGCTCAAGGAACGGGTCATTTTCCTGGTCGGTCCGGTCAACGATGCAACTGCCAATCTGGTGGTTGCGCAAATGTTGTTCCTGGAATCCGAAAACCCCGACAAGGACATCTTTTTCTATATCAACTCGCCCGGCGGTTCGGTATCGGCTGGCATGGCGATTTACGACACCATGCAGTTCATCAAGCCGGACGTGTCCACGCTTTGTATTGGTCAGGCGGCCAGCATGGGCGCGTTCCTGCTGACAGCGGGTGCCAAGGGCAAGCGTTATTGCCTGCCCAACTCGCGCGTCATGATTCACCAGCCGCTGGGCGGCTTTCAGGGACAGGCGTCGGATATCGCCATTCACGCCAAAGAGATCCTTTACCTGAAAGGGCGTCTCAATGACATGCTGGCCAAACACACTGGGCAGAGTCTGGAGGCGATCGATCGCGATACGGATCGTGACAATTTCATGAGCGCAGACGACGCGGTCAGCTATGGTTTGGTCGACAAGGTACTGACCAGCCGTATCGAAGCATCTGGCAATTAAGCAAGGAACCGGCATGGCAGACAAAGGCTCAAGCGACAAACTACTGTATTGCTCCTTTTGCGGCAAAAGCCAGCATGAGGTCCGCAAGCTGATTGCTGGGCCATCAGTATTTATCTGTGATGAATGCGTGGAGCTGTGCAACGACATCATCCGCGAGGAAATCCAGCAGGCCGACAATCAGAAGGGGTCGAGCACTGATTTGCCGACGCCCCATGAAATCAGCGGCAAGCTCGATCAATACGTGATCGGTCAGGCCCAGGCAAAAAAATCGTTGGCAGTCGCGGTATACAACCACTACAAACGCCTGCGTAACAACACGGGTAGCGGCACTGCCGGCGTCAGTGAAGTCGAATTGGCCAAGAGCAACATATTGTTGATCGGACCGACCGGCTCGGGAAAAACGCTGCTGGCGCAGACACTTGCACGTCTGCTCAATGTGCCGTTTGTGATTGCTGACGCGACTACGCTGACTGAAGCGGGTTACGTGGGTGAGGATGTTGAAAACATCATCCAGAAACTGTTGCAAAAATGTGATTACGACGTCGACAAGGCCAAGCAGGGTATTGTTTACATTGATGAAATCGACAAGATTTCGCGC
>JADMKH010000123.1:10827-16689 GCA_018780025.1 Thiobacillus sp. | reverse complement strand
GTCCGAAATCGCGGTCAACATCCCGCCGCTACGCGACCGCCCGGGCGACGCCACCCTGCTGGCCCAAGCCTTTCTCGTGCGTTACGCCAAGGAAATGTCGCGCAATATTCGGGGCTTCACCGCCGATGCACTGCGCGCGCTCGACGCGCACGACTGGCCCGGCAATGTGCGTGAAATGGAAAACCTGATCAAGCGCGCCACCATCATGGCCGACGGCAACCAGATTTCGGCTGCTGACCTTGGACTGAAAGCTGGAGAAGGCGCGCCCCCGCTCTTGAATCTGCGCCAGGCGCGTGAAAATGCCGAGCGCCAGGCCATCAGCCAGGCGCTGGCAAAAAGCGACGGCAATATTGCACAGGCCGCCGAGCTGCTCGGCATCACGCGCCCCACCCTGTATGACCTGATGGCTAAAACCGGCATGAAATAACGCTTGGCGCATGACCCTTACAATAAACAGGCCATTATTTCCGGCCCATCCTGGAGCCCCCATGTCACTACCTGTTTCCGTCTCACGATTGTTAACAAGCCTGCTAGTGGGCATCAGCCTGTTAAGCGCATGCGGCAAGCAAGACAGCGCCGGGCTCGTGACCGAAGCCAAGACCCGGCTCGCAGCGGGCGACACGCAAGCGGCGCTCATCCAGCTCAAGAATGCGGTTGCCGAAGACGGCAAAAATGCCGAAGCGCGCTTTGAACTCGGCAAACTCTATCTCGAGCAGGGCAATATGGCCGGTGCCGAAAAAGAGTTTCGTCGCGCCCGCGAGGCAGGGTATCCCGCGCGCGCAGTCAATCCCCTGATCGCGCGTGCATTGCTGGGCCAACGCGAATTCCAGCGCGTACTCGATGAAGTGCCTGCCCCGACAGAACAGGACGCCGACGCCGCCGTCCTGCAATCGCTGCGTGCCACCGCAGAATTGGCGCTGGGCCAGAAAGAGGCGGCGCGAAAAACCATCGAGCGCGCGCTCGAAATGGCGCCCCAGGCAGCCGAAGTGCATCTGGCGCGGGTCCATCTGGCGCTCGCCGACAACGATGCGGTCAAAGCCATGCAGGCATTGGACGAAGCCCTGCGCCTCGACCCGAGGCACCGCGACGCGCTGCTGCTGAAGGGTGACCTGCTGCGCGCCACGGGCAAGCCGGTCGAAGCGGCCGCAGCGTACCGCCAGCTCCTGCGGGTCGATGCGCGTCATGTCACCGCGCGTGTGGCGCTCGCGGGGCTGGCCCTGGCCGACAACAAACCCGCGGAGGCACGCAAGGAAATCGATGCCGCCTTGAAGGTGATGCCCAACAGCCTGTTGGCGCGCTACACCCAGGCATTGATCGATTTCCGCGAAAAGAAAACCGAACAGGCGCGTGACCATCTGGCTGCCGTATTACAGTCGGCGCCCGATTATGGCCCCGCGTTACTGCTGGGGGGATCGATCGAATATGCGCTGGGCAATCTGCAGACTGCCGAAGCTCACCTCAACAAGGTCGTCAAGGCTGCGCCCACCAACCTGTACGCACTCCGCTTACTGTCTGCGACTCAGCTCCGTCTGGGTCGCCTGGACGAAGCCGAACGGACGCTCGCCCCCGCGCTCCAGATTAAATCCCCCGACGCGGGCGCACTTGTCGTTGCGGGTGAAATCGCCCTGGCCCGCAATGATTTTTCACGCGCCTCGACTTATTTTGAACAAGCGGCGCAACAAAACCCCGACAGCTCGGCCATTCGCACAGAACTGGGCATTTCCCGCCTGGCGCAAGGGGATAGCCGCGCGATGGCGGATCTGCAAGCCGCGGCCGATATGGAGGGTGCGACCAGCCGCGCCGATACCTTCATTATCCTGAACCAGCTCAAGAAAAAACAATTCGACGCTGCGCTTGTCAGCATCGCTGCCCTGGAAAAGAAAGCATCCGCCAGCCCGCTCACATGGAACTACAAAGGCGCTGCCTATCTCGGGAAACAGGACAACAAGCACGCGCGCGACAGTTTTGCCCAGGCACTCAAACTTGATCCAGGTTTTTATCCCGCAGCGGCCAACCTGGCGCAGCTCGATCTCAGGGAGGGGCAGCCCAAGGCTGCGCGGCAGCGTTTCGAGGGCATCCTGAAAGTCGACCCGCGGCATCTCAATTCCATGCTGGCCCTGGCGGATCTCGCATTGCTCGCCAAAGACGAACGCAAATATGTGGACTGGCTGGAAAAGGCCGCGTCGGCGCACCCGCAAGCGCTCGACCCGCGCGTCACACTGGCGCGTTACCGCCTGAGCAAAGGCGAGAAGAACAAGGCGCTCGCAATTGCGCGTGAAGCCGTCAATGCCCAGCCCAATAACCCCGCCGCGCTGGATCTCTTGGGCTCCACCCAGATCGCGTTGGGCGACCTGACCAACGCACTCGCGAGCTATCGAAAACTGGTTGAACTCACGCCCGGACAAGCCAGGCCGCTCACCCAACTCGCCGCCATCCAGATCATGACCAAAGACGCATTGGCGGCGCGCAAGACCTTGCAGAATGCCTTGCGCATCGAGCCGAACTTTGCCGAGGCGCAACTGATTCTGGGGAGCATCGAGATCCAGAGCGGCCATTTCGATGAGGCGCTGCGGCTTGCCAGACAGATCCAGCAACACAAGCCGGACAGCCCTGCGGGCTTCATGCTCGAAGGCGATGCGGCGTTTGCCCGGAAAGACTATCAGGCTGCGATTGCAAGTTTTGAGCGTGCCCAGAAGCTCCAGCCATCGGGTACGATCCTGCTGCGGCAATTGGCGGCATTCAAGGCTTCGCAGCGGCCGGAAGAGGGTGAAAAACGCCTGTACGCATGGCTTGCCGCGCACCCCCAGGATATGGCTATCCGCGCTGCGCTGGCCGAAAATCTGATCCAGCGGCAACAATACAAGGCCGCATCCGAACACTATCTGTTCATGAACAGAAGTACGCCGAACAACCTGCTGATCCTGAATAACCTGGCCTGGTCGCTCCATGAATCTCGGGACAATCGGGCGCTGGGGTTTGCCGAACAGGCGCTCAAGCTCAAACCGGATAATCCGGCCGTTCTCGACACCCTCGGCTGGATCCTGGTGGGGCAAGGGCAAGTGGAACGCGGAACCAAACTGTTGCAGCAGGCGCTGGCGAAATCACCCGATACAGCCGAAATCCAGTACCACCTGGCGGTCGCATTGCATCGCTCGGGCGACAGCGTGCGTGCCAAACGCGAAATCGAGCGTCTGCTGGCCAGCGGAGCGTCCTTCCCGCAGGAACCGGAAGCCCGCGCCCTGCTGAAACAGCTGGAGGGCGGTAAACGCTAGCCACGCCCGACCCGGAGTCATTGTTTAATCCGCCCCTAACCATTCGGACGCTGAATCCTGTTTCTGATCGACTCGTTTATCCAGTGGAGTACACCGCATGACCCACCGCCCCATCGCTCTTTACATTGCCCTGGTCTTTGTCGCCTCCACTCCCCTGTCCGGCGGCGACAACACGACACGCCTCACCGAGCAGGAGCACATCCAGCGGGCCAAGGATTTCGAGGATCGGGGCAAACTCAATGGCAGCATCATCGAACTCAAGAACGCCATCCAGAAGAACCCCGATAGCCCGCAATCCCGGTTGCTGCTCGGGCAGGTCTATCTGAAAGTCGGGATGGGAGCGGAAGCGGAAAAGGAACTCAGCAAGGCCCAGAAACTCGGCGTCAACCCCGAGACCATCAAACCGCAGCTCGGGCAAGCGCTGCTGCTCATGGGCGAATATAAGCGGCTTCTGGATGAAATTCATGCGAGCGATCAAACCAGCCCGGCCAACCATGCCCGCATTTTGCAGCTACGCGCCGACGCGTTGATGAAACAGGGGAACGTGGAAGCAGCCTGCAATGCGTTCAAACAATCACTGGATACCGACAAGGGCAATCCCCCCACCTACTGGGGACTGTCAAAATGCGCGATCGTCGATCGCGATCTGCCCAAGGCGCGGCAATGGCTGGATGCCGCGCTACAACTCAAGCAACAGCAGGCCAAAACCTGGATTTTTATCGGCGACTGGGAACAAATCAGCAAGGATTTTCCGCGCGCAATGGCAGCATATAGCCGCGCACTCGAACTCGAGCCCGAAAACCTGGAGGCTTTGCATAACCGCGCCAGCCTGAACATGACTCAGGGCCGACTGAAGGAGGCCAGCAAGGATATCGAGCACATTCGTCAGCTTGCGCCTAAATCGCTTGCCGCCAGGTATCTGCAAGCCTTGCGCAGTTTCCAGAATAAAAAATACACGCAAACGCGCGACGCCTTGCACGACGTGTTCAAGATCACCAGCAGCCACATGCCCAGCGTCCTGCTCGCGGGTACGACCGACTATGCGCTCGGCTCCTATCAGCAAGCAGAAACCCACCTCAAACGGTTTCTGGCGCGTTTCCCTGCTCACCTTTTTGCCCGCAGAATGCTGGCCGCCACGCAGATCAAGCTCAACAAGCCCGCTGACGCCCTGGTCACGCTCGCCCCGCTGATTTCCGACGATTCCATGGATGCGCAATCCCTCGCCTTGGCCAGCGACGCGTACCGGGCGCAAAATCAGCATGCGAAGGCCGCCGCATTGTTACAACGCGCAGCCCTGATTGATCCGAAAAACGTCTCTATACAGACCCAGCTCGGCATCACGCATCTGACCACGGGCGACACCTTGCTTGCCATTAATGAACTGGAATCAGCTGCCGCGCTGGGAACGGACCAGTTCAAGGCCGAAAGCCTGCTTGCGCAAACCTACCTCAGCCGCAAGGAATACGACAAAGCCCTTGCGGCCACAGACGCTCTGGAGAAAAAACTGCCCGGCAGTGCCACCGTCCTCAACATGCGCGGCAGCGCGTACGCAGGAAAGCGCGATACGGCCAATGCCCGCAAGAACTTCGAGCTGGCGTTAAAAGCCGACCCCCTGTTCTTCCCGGCTGCCGCCAACCTGGCGCAACTCGACCTGCTCGACAAAAATCCGGAAGCTGCACGCAAGCGTTTTGAACGCATCCTGGAAAACGACAAGACTCATTTGCAGGCATTCCTGGCCCTGGCCGCGTTGGCGTCCGCTCAAAATCAGGAGAAAAGCTACGTCGACTGGCTGGACAAGGCCATTAAATTTCACCCCGAGGCGATCCCGCCCTATGCCGAGCTCACCCGCCACTACCTGACCAAAAAAGATGCCCGCCAAGCCCTCGCGACCGCGGGTGAAGCCGCCAACACCAACCCGGAAAACCCGGACGCGCTCATCCTGCTGGGTGATACCCAACTCGCCTTGGGAAACCGTGCCAATGCCATTACCACGTTCACGCGTCTGGTACAGAAGAATAGCCAGTCGCCCGACGCCTTGCTGCAACTGGCCCAAGCCCAAATCGCCGACAAGAAGCTGAAGACTGCTCGCAGCACACTGCACAATGCGTTGCAGCAGCAACCCAATCACGTCCCGAGCCAGGAAACCTTGATCCGCCTGGAAATGACGGACAACAAACCGGATGCGGCACTGCTCATTGCGCGGCAAATGCAGGCCCAGCAACCGCAATCCTCGTTGGGCTACGACCGGGAAGGCGATCTGCAACTCGCCCTGAACCATGTTCCCCTGGCGATCAAGGCTTATCAACAAGCCCTCAACAAGGGGGCCGGCGCGCCAGGCTTCGTCAAATTATTCCGTGCGCAGGTAATCGAAAATGCCTCTCTCGCCGAGCAGAGCCTGAACGACTGGCTCAAGCGTCATCCGCGGGACGCCGCAGTACGCGCGTTCGCCGCCGAATATTACATGCAGACAGGCCGGAACAAAGAAGCGATCGCGCTGTATGAGGAGGTCAATCGGCAGGTTCCCGATCGGGCGCTTTTACTGAACAACCTCGCCATCCTGTATCAACGCGAAAAAGACAATCGTGCACTC
>JADMKH010000123.1:0-10755 GCA_018780025.1 Thiobacillus sp. | reverse complement strand
GAACGCGCGCTCAAAGTCGCGCCCCGCAATCCATCCGTGCAAGACACCGTCGGCTGGATACTGGTCGAACAAGGCCAGTTGAAACGCGGGCTGGATTTGCTGACGCAGGCTGTCTCCCGAGCGCCGAAAAGCACTTCCATACGCTACCACCACGCCGCCGCGCTCGCCAGGACAGGCGACAAGGCTCAAGCGCGCAAAGCACTCGAGAAATTGCTCGCAGACACGCCGCAGTTCCCCGAAGCTGGCGCCGCCAAGGCCTTGCTTAAAACCCTCTGACCGCGTTTCGGCGATCGCCGTACGCATTGGACTCTGGCAGACGCAGGGGAACGCACCCCGCGAATCACGCTGTTAAGGTGCCGAGGAGAATGGTCCCCATGGAAAAAGCGATCAAATGGGATACCCAAGCGCTGGCGCTGTGGACACGCCAGTATGCGCACGGGCACATCATCAGCCTTGCGGGCAAGCAGACACATTACGCAGTCAAGGGCACGGGCAGGCCCGTCATTCTGATTCATGGCGTTTTTTTCGACAGCTTGCTATGGCAGCACAACATGGATGCGCTGGCAGAATCCCACTGCGTGTATGCGATCGACCTGTGGGGATTTGGATACAGTACGCGCGATGTGACCGCCAGCTATGAGCCCTATATCGAACAGCTTGCAGCGTTCATGCAGGCCTTGGGGCTGGAAAAAGCCAGTTTTGTCGGACACTCGATTGGAGGGGGGATCGCTGCACTGTTCAGCGCCCGGTTTCCAGAACAGGTGGAAAAACTCGTATTGGTCGATAGTGCAGGATTGGCGAATCCCGAGCCATTCGCCGCGCGGTTTTTCAAACTTCCATGGATTGGGGAAAAGCTGATGAACCTCCCCGGCGATCAACTGCGCCTGACCATGCTGAAAGCTCTTTTTCTGCACCGAGCAGAAACACTCCCCCCCGCGCAATACAGGCAATTAACCTGGTTTCACAAAATCAACGGCACCACGGCCGTTGCCCTGGCCATAATGCGGCACGGTTTTGTCGACACGCTGGAAAGTACCTTCCGCCAGCTCGCCAAGCTGAATCTGCCGACTATGATTATCTGGGGCGCACAAGATCGCGCCATTCCCCTGGAAATCGGGCAACGCATGCACCAATTGCTTCCAGGCTCGACGCTGATAACCATTGAGGAAGCCGGCCACCTCCCCAACCTGGAACAGTCGGCTGCATTTGATGCGCACCTGACGGCTTTTTTGAATGCATAACCCTGCCCGGAGCATTGTCCGGATCACCCACCCTTTGCGGATTGCAACATGACTGATTTTGATTACCACCAGGCGTTCTCAAGAAACATTGGCTGGGTCACCGTCGAGGAACAAGAAATGCTGCGGCATAAAAAAGTGGCCATTGCCGGCATGGGAGGGGTGGGCGGCAGCCATCTGATCGTGCTGGCGCGCTTGGGCATTGGTCAATTTCACATCGCCGATCTCGATGTATTCGAGCTGCCCAATTTCAACCGCCAATATGGCGCAGCCATGTCGACCATCAATGCCCCCAAGGCGGCCACCATGGCAAAAACGATCCGCGACATCAACCCCGAAATCGAAATCACTAACTTCGATCATGGCGTGACGCTGGACAATCTGGATCAGTTTCTCGAAGGCGTTGACATCTATGTGGACAGCCTGGATATTTTTGCCCTTGAAATTCGGCGCGCCGTATTTGCGCGCTGTTACGCAAAAGGGATTCCGACCATTACAGCGGCGCCCATGGGAATGGGGACCGCCTTCCTGGTATTCATGCCCGGAAAGATGAGTTTCGAGGAGTATTTTTGCCTCGATGGCTATGCTTTCGAAGACCAGATCATCAAGTTCGTGATTGGCGTATCCCCCACCGTCCAGCAACGCCATTACCTGGTAGACCGCCGCTCGGTCAATTTCCTGAAGAAAAAAGTGCCTTCAACTGCAATGGGGATCGAAATTGCGGCCGGGGTGGCGTGCACCAACGTGCTGAAAATTCTGCTTGGACGAGGCGAAGTTGTTTGCGCCCCGCATGGCCTGCACTTCGACGCCTACCGTAATCGTCTGATCAAAAGCTGGCGGCCATTCGGCAACCGTAACCCGCTCCAGCAATTCATGTTCTGGTACGTCAAGCGCCTGTTGTCGCAAAACGCATCATCCTGATTGCGCGTCCCCGAAACGCACCTGCGCGCGCCACAATCGGGGCCGCATAAATAAAAAAGGCACCCGCAGGTGCCTTTACAAAGTGCCGCCTGAAATACTAGCGGGATCAGACCTTGTTGTTGTTACGACGACGTCCCATCCAGCCCATCATCATGAGCGAACCACCCAGCAGTGCCAGCGTGCCCGGCTCCGGGATCGAGAAGGTTGCGCTGCCGTCATGGTTTGAGGTCAGCGTGAAGTTATCGGGACCTGGATTGTAGGTAAAATCGCTCACGAAGATGTTCGTGTCGAAGCTCGCCAAGAACTCGATATCCAGTCCGGTCGGTCCGCAGTTCGCCCAGATATCAAAGAAGCTATCCGAACCCAGACACGTCTGGGATCCGGAATGCAGCAGGTCGTTGTAACCTGCATCTACCGCCGAGAAATCAGCCGTACCTGTCAAAATCGTGCTTACGCCGGTTGCGCCGCCGCCGGTAATGGCAATATCCATGAAGTTGTTGAATGTCGTGCCATCAAACGTGATGAACAATTCCAACACGCCGGGGCCATACGTGAACTGGGGCACGCCACCCGCCACGCCGGTCACCACGCCATTGAGGCCGGTCACCGAAAAACTCATCAGCCAGTTTGCGCCGTATCCGTTATCGCTATTGGCACCAAAGACCTGACCGGGATTGAAACCCGTAATACGGTTGGTGGCCAGTCCGCCTACAGCCAGGCCGCCGTTAGTCGTAAGCAGGTCGCCGGCGCCAATCGCATTGTCATTCACCGTGTCGAAAATGGTGGTACTGGATTCGTAGGTGAACAGGAACTCGTTCTTCATGGAAGTACAGGTGGGGCATACCTGGCCGCCTGGAGGGCCATAGTTGGTGCCCACATCAAGGTAGAACGGGTCAGCTGAAACGCTGCCTGCAGCGAGAAGCAAGGAAGCTGCTATTAGTGATTTTTTCATTTCAATTACCCCTATACACAAATACGGTTAATAAAGATTTAGCACTATGAACCTAACTAAGCAACGGTTATGCCAGAACTGACAAAACATTGATAACAAAGGAAAATGTCTGTATTAAATTAAAAATTATTTATCTAGAACCTGAGGTGATGTAAGAAATACCGACATTCCCATACCGCCCGCCTGAAACCCGATCTATGACCCGTTGCATGGGTCAGTCCCCCCAAACAGGTCTCAGCAAAGCACATGCCAAGAACATTAACCAAATGATTTTTATCAAGAATTTATTCTGAAGTGTCCCACCTGAAAGAGAATTGGGGCTCACACTGTAATAATTGTCGACATCGGCCGATTCGGGCTTACCGGTGCTGTCGTGCACGCCAGCCGCTGGGGTGACTCAGGAACCATTCTGTTCGGACATTCTGCATCCACAGGGGCGTGTTCGGTGTCAATAATCCCGACATTGAGCCAGGGCACGCGGGTGGCCCACCACGCTGGGCCCCTCGATCACAGACCCCGCGCGCTTGCTACGCCTTCGCGTCCCGACCCAAGTCTGGCATTCGTACGTCCAGGTGGTATTGTTCGAGGTGTGCCATAACCTATCGGGATTCATCATGAATTTACCCCGTCCTGCGCTCCTCCCCACCTTTCTGCGGGAATTGACCGGTACACAGACCTTGCCCCGCGAGCCGGAACCAGACGCCATCATGGTAGATGAGGCACAGGTAGCGGCCTTTTCCGAGACCGGTCGCAACGAGAGTACGCTGGCAGCCTCCTATTTATTCCACACCGCGCGCGCGTGCCAGGCTATCCAGGGATGCAAGCGTGTGGTGGACCTGGGCTGCGGCCCTGCCAACCAGCTGATCCAGATTGCCGAACTCAATCCTGAAATTGACTTTATCGGGATTGATATGTCACAGGAAATGCTCAGGCGCGCCCGCGAGCATGTGGCGAGCGCCGGCATTTCCAACGTCAGTTTTGAGACGGGTGACATCACCCAGTTGACGCAATTTGAGGATCGCTCGATTGATGGAGTGATGAGCACAGTGTCTCTGCATCATCTGCCCACTCTGGGTCACCTGGAACGCTGCTTCCGCG
Source organism: Thiobacillus sp. (assembly GCA_018780025.1). Lineage (GTDB taxonomy): Bacteria > Pseudomonadota > Gammaproteobacteria > Burkholderiales > Thiobacillaceae > Thiobacillus. The sequence continues at coordinate 6,546 of JADMKH010000123.1, read as the reverse complement.
AGATCAGTCGGGTACTGAAACCAGGCGGGGCGGTTTATCTCGCTGATTTTGGACGACTCAAGTCACTCAAATCAGTCATATTTTTTGCCTACATGAATCAGGATCGCGACCCCCACCAGTTGCTTCTGGATTATGAGCGCTCCCTGCGGGCGGCTTTCCTGCTTTCTGATTTTGAGCGGCTCGTCTCGGAATGCCTTCCGGAAAGCGTCAAAATCTACAATACATTTAAAGTCCCCCTGCTGATCCTGCTGAAGACGGAGGACAAGTCGCTGCCTCGCGCCAAAGTGGATGCCTTGAACGCGATGAGAAAAACCCTGAATCCCCGTTTTCGCCATGATCTTGACGATATGCGAATTTTCTTCAAGCTGGGCGGACTGAAAAACGATATTTTCAGTTAAGGATTCTATGCGGATCTGTTGTATTAGCCCGCGGCATGAGTCCGGCCTGTTTGGCGCGCGAATATACGACGAGCCCGAGCGCTTGACGGGATTTGAAAGACTACTCGCCCTGGCTCAGTCGATGGGTGATACCGATTTCGTCGTTTCGGGTGAAGAAAAATGGGTAAAGCGACCGAGTAGAGGTGGCGGTGTCGGCTTTGCCCCCCAGTTCCTCGATCTGACGGTCAACGTAGTCGAGTTCCAGACGGAGTAATACTGCCGGGGCGTTGACGCGTGTGCAGAGGCGTTGCGGCCCCAGCTCCGTGAAACCCAGCATCCGTTTATAAAAAGCCACATGCCGTGGATTGACTTCGATGACCACATCGGTGTGGTCCTGCATCACGCGCCCGTAGATATACGCAATATGGAATAGCGACGCCAATACGCGTTTTGCGCTCTGGGTCTGGTCGATTGCCAGTTTGGTCAATTCACATACTTTGCGCCCTTCGGCACGCAGGGCGTCGATTTCAGCCTTGTACAAGTCTTCGACCAGCAAGGGATGGTCACAGTCGAGTCCGAGCGTCAATGTCCCGATGACCTTGTCCTCCTGAAAGGCCATTAAAGTAATGCGGTCAGGGGTTTTCTCGAATCCGCTTGCCTCATAGCCCCGACTGGCGTACTTGCGCTGTACCAACATGCTGGCGGAACTGACGCGTTCGTTTGAGTGGGCCAGGCGAATCTTGAAAACCTGCTGCTCGATTTTCTCATCAGGCAGGCTGGCATTGCCCCGGTTCTCGGGCAAAGTGAGATCCTTAAGCTGGTAGGGTGAGATGGCAACAATCGTCTTGTCCCACTCGTCCGGAGCTTGCTGTCTCTTGAATCCAGAAAAAATTTTAGGCATATCCATGCGCATGTTTCGGATCAGAAAACGGGATCTGTCTGATCTTGCCTTTCATTTGATAGAGGTCCACATCTATCATTGCGGCAACTCACCCACATAACTTGATTACTGCTCAATTCGTCAGGCTTTCAAGTAACGCGCGGCATCACGCGCAAAATAGGTGAGTACCCCGTCTGCGCCAGCTCTTTTAAAGGCCAGCAACGCCTCCAGTACGCAGGCCCGCTCATCCAGCCAGCCGTTTTGCGCCGCCGCCTTCAACATGGCGTATTCACCGCTGACCTGGTAAGCATAGGTCGGCGCACCATAGGCATCCTTTACCCGGCGAATCACATCCAGGTACGGCATGCCGGGCTTGATCATGACCATGTCCGCACCTTCTTCCAGATCCATCCCGACTTCCCAGAGGGCTTCATCGCTGTTGGCCGGGTCCATCTGGTAGGTCCGTTTGTCACCTTTCCCCAGATTGGCTGCGGAGCCCACCGCTTCGCGAAAGGGACCATAAAAACCTGAAGCATATTTAGCAGCATAGGCCAGAATCCGTGTATGAACATGACCGTCCTGTTCGAGCGCGGCACGCAAAGCTTTTACGCGTCCGTCCATCATGTCGGACGGCGCGACCACATCGGCCCCGGCCTGGGCATGCACTACCGCCTGACGGGCGAGGACAGTCACCGTTTCATCGTTCAGGACGTACCCTTTATCGTCGATCAGGCCATCCTGGCCATGGCTGGTATACGGATCCAGCGCGATATCGGTTATGACGCCGAGCTCGGGAAACCGGCTTTTGAGCGCAGCAACCGTACGGGGAACAAGTCCTTCGGGATTGAGGGCTTCTTCGGCTCCCACTGATTTGAGCCTGGCATCGATCACCGGAAACAGTGCGAGCGCCGGAATACCCAGCTGCATACACTCCTCGGCCACGGGCAGCAGCAAATCGATCGACAGCCGTTCCACTCCGGGCATTGACGCCACTGTCTGACGCTGATTGTGTCCATCGAGCACAAATACCGGGTATATCATGTCATTCGCGGTAAGTGTGTGCTCACACATCAACCGGCGCGAAAAATCGTCCCGGCGCATGCGCCGCATGCGGCTGGCTGGAAATTGGCCAAAAGGCAGGCTCACTCAAGTCTCCCAAGAATTTTCATTTCGATATGGAACTATTCCAGAACACGGCCACTCCATCATGCAAGACGGGCTTGTACCGTCTTCCCGCTTCTCCTCCCTGAGCGGGATGCCTTAATCCCCTTAAGGCATTTTTAGCCCCGGCCCCTCCCTTGGTCGGGGCTTTTTTGTGGGCGTCGTGACGTGCCCGCAACCCAACCGACGCGTTAATTGCTCGTTGGCACAACATCCTTGTGTGCATTGTCCTTTTGCGGATCGTCCTCGAGCGCGTTCGCGAGCCAGCCTTCTATCTGGGTGGCCGCCTCGTCAGTCCCCATGCGGGACAAGCTCGAAAACAACTGCACACTGACACCGTCGAACGCGGCCAGTTCCTGCTTGACCTTACGTATCGTCAGGGCCTTCTCGCTATTGGACAGCTTGTCCGCCTTGGACAGCAAAACATGCACCGGCTTGCCGGTGGGCAAAAACCAGTCGAGCATCTGCCGGTCCAGTGGCGTGAGCGGATGACGCGCATCCATGATCAGCACCATGCCCACCAGCGGTTCGCGCGCCTGCAGATAGCGCGACAACAGCGCTTCCCATTTGGCCTTGACTGCCGGAGGGACTTTCGCGTAGCCGTAGCCTGGCAAATCCACGAGGTAACAATCCGGATCCAGTTCGAAAAAATTGATCAGCTGGGTGCGGCCAGGGGTCTTGGACGTATAAGCCAACCGGTTGATACGTGTCAACAGATTGATTGCACTCGATTTTCCGGCGTTGGATCGCCCGGCAAACGCAATCTCGGCGCGGCTGTAGGGCAAATCGCGCAGCTGGGCGACCGAGGTATGGAATTGGGCGCGATTGAGCACGGGCTTGGCAGTCATATTAGTTACCGCTAAACTACCCGTTTTCCCAAGTTTTGCAAGTTTCAGGAGCTTTTGATGAAATTCGTCGCCCTACTGGCAGCCGCCCTGGCCGCCACCTCCGCTTTTGCCAATCCCCCCGCTGCTGCCCCCGTCGGCAAGGGCGACCCCAAGGCTGCTGAAAGCATTGTCAACCAGGTCTGTGCCGGCTGCCATGCCGTCGACGGCAACAGCGCGGCTGCGGCCAATCCCAAGCTGGCCGGCCTCAACGCCGAATACCTCAACAAGCAGCTGACCGATTTCAAATCCGGTGAGCGCAAGAGCGCCGTGATGAGCGGCATGGTGGCCAGCCTCACGCCGCAGGACATGCAGAATCTTGCCGCTTATTTCAGTGCGCAGCAGCCCAAGCCGGGCACCTCCAAGGACCAGGAGCTGGCCCTGCTCGGCCAGAAGATCTATCGTGGCGGCGTGATGGGCGCGGGCGTGCCGGCCTGCGCTTCGTGCCACGGCGCACAGGGCAAGGGGATTCCGGTGCAGTTTCCGCGTCTGGCCGGCCAGCACAGCGACTACATCTATGCGCAGCTCAACGCCTTCCGCGTCGGCGCACGCGCGAACGATGGCGCCAAGATGATGCGTACCATCGCCGCCAAGATGACCGATGCCGACATGAAAGCGGTTGCATCGTATATTCAGGGCTTGCGGTAAACTTATCCGCTTCACCTGAGTCAGTGAAAGGGTGGCGCAAGTCACCCTTTTTCTATTTGTGCCCTGCCGGACCCTGCCGCCACTATGACCCCCACGCCCCATTCCTTTGGACGATCCGTGTTCGAGTTGTTGAGCTCGATGCGCTTCGCGATCAGCCTGCTGTCGATTCTGGCGGTGGCCTCGATTGTCGGCACGGTGCTGAAACAGGCGGAACCCTACAACAATTATCTGATCCAGCTCGGCCCGTTCTGGTTTGAAGTGTACGAAAAGCTGGGGCTGTACGACGTCTATCACGCGCTCTGGTTTCTGGTCATCCTGACCTTTCTGGTCGCCTCGACCAGTGTCTGCATCACCCGCAACGCGCCCAATTTTGCGCGCGAGATGAAAAGTTTTCGCGAACATGTCAGCGAACAGTCGCTCAACGCCTTCAAGCACAAGCACGAAACCAGCACGACACACTCCCCCGAGGCGCTCGCGATGACGGCGCAACGCTATCTGGAAGGACAGGGATACAAGGTCAGGAACCTGCCGCGCGAAGACGGCGTGCTGCTTGCTGCCAAGGCCGGCAGCTGGAATCGCGTCGGCTATTTTCTGGCGCACTCGGCAATCGTGCTGATCTGCATCGGCGGACTGATGGACGGCAATCTGATCTTCAAGGCGCAACAGCTGCTGGGCTACAAGAAAATCGAGACGCGCGACATTCCGCAAAGCCAGGTACCGGCGATCTCGCGGCTGACGCCATCGAATCCGTCTTTCCGCGGCAGCGTGCAGATTCCGGAAGGCTCCAGCGCCGACGTGGCGTTCTTGAACGTGGCGGATGGTTATCTGGTGCAGGAACTGCCTTTCACCGTGGGCCTGAAACAGTTCCGGATCGAACACTATTCCACCGGCCAGCCCAAAAGCTTCGAGAGCGACGTCGAGCTGTTCGACCCTGCGGGCAACAAGATTCGCGAGGCCACGATCGAGGTCAACCATCCGCTGATCCACGACGGCATCGCTATTTACCAGGCCAGTTTCGCCGACGGCGGCACCCGGCTCAAACTGCGCGGCTGGAATCTGTTTTCGCCCACCGCCGAGTCTTTCGAATTCAATGGCAGCGTCCACCAGAACGCGACGCTGACAAGCGGGGCCGGTAACTATACGGTCGAGTTCATCGATTTCCGCCCTTTCAACATCGAGAACATGGGCGGCGACATCGCCCCGACCGGCGATGCCATGAGCGTGCTGGGCGGCAGCTCAGTCAGCGACAACAAACATCTGCGCAACGTCGGCCCGAATTTTCAATACAAGCTGCGAGATGCGCGCGGTCAAGCACTCGAGTTCAGCAACTACATGTTGCCGCTGGAGCTCGAGGGACGCTGGTACATGATGTCGGGCGTGCGTGAGTCGCCGAACGAAGGATTCCGTTATCTGCGCATGCCGCTCGATGCCGACGGCAGTCTGGACGGTTTCATGCGGCTGCGCGGCGCTTTGCTGAATCCCGATTTGCGCCCCGAAATCGCGGCGCGGTTCGCCCGCCAGGCGCTGCCGGAGAACGCCTGGGATACCGAAATCGAATCCAAGCTCAAGTTCAGCGCGACGCAGGTGCTGGCCCTGTTTGCCGACGGCGGATTTCAGACGCTTGGCAAATTTATTGAAGAAAAAGTGCCGAAGGCCGAAGGCGAACGCGCCGCCGGCACCTATTTGCGCATCCTCGAACTGGCCGCGTTCGAAGCGCTGCAGATCGCCAACCGTCAGCACGGCCTCAACCCGCCCAGGACCGACGACGCGACCGGCTGGCTGGTGCGCGACACGCTCAACAGCATGAGCGACATGTTCGTCTACGGCGCACCGGTATATCTGCAACTGTCGCAGTACGAAGAAATCAAGGCCAGCGGGCTGCAACTCACCCGCTCGCCCGGCAAGAATGTGGTGTATTTCGGTTCGCTTTTGCTGACGCTCGGCGTATTCTTCATGCTCTATGTGCGGGAACGCCGGGTCTGGCTGCGGATCAAACCGGGTCACGCCCTGCTGGCCATGTCGTCAGCCAAGCACACGATGGATTTCGAACAAGAGTTTTCAAAGCACGCGCAGGCGCTGGACACGCTGTCAAAATAATCCGCCCGCCGCCCCATTTCCGGAGAGACTGCATCATGGAACTTGCACTGAACCAACCCGCCCCGCTGCTGAAACGACTCGGCTGGTTTGACTGGCTGTTTGCCGCCCTCGTGGCCGTGGGCGGCCTGTATGCGCTGTCGCGGTATGGCGAATACATGGATATTTACGAGAAAGCCATTCTGTTGGCGGCGATTCCTTCGCTCGCGGCGTTCGGCTGGTTCTGGAAGCCGTTCCGCACGCTTTTCATCGTCGTCGGCGCGATCAGCCTGTTCGCCATCAGCCAGTACCACGGCAGCCTGGCGCGCATGGAGCAAGCGTTCTTCCTCAAATACCTGATTTCCAGCCAGGCCGCGATCATGTGGATGTGCGCCCTGTTCGCACTTGCCACGCTGGCTTACTGGGCGGGGGTGCTATCGCGTTCCGAATTCATGATGAAGACCGGTAGTGCCTTGACCTGGTCGGCCGTGGCGATGGGTTTCATCGGCCTGATGGTGCGCTG
>JADMKH010000302.1 GCA_018780025.1 Thiobacillus sp. | reverse complement strand
AAGCTCTCGCTCAACTTTCAGAACGTCGAAGTGCGCTCGGTGCTGCAGGTCATCGCCGACTTCACCGGCCTCAACATCCTTGCCAGCGATACCGTAAATGGCAATCTGACATTGCGCTTGAAGGACGTGCCGTGGGATCAGGCGCTCGACCTCATCATGCAGAGCAAGGGCCTGGACAAGCGCCAGAACGGCAACGTGATCTGGATCGCGCCGAAGGACGAACTGATGACCAGGGAGAAACTGGAGTTCGAAGCCAAGTCGGCCGTGGCCGATCTGGAACCCCTGACTACCGAATACATCCAGATGAATTACATGCGTGCGGATGAAGCGCAAACCATGCTGTATGGTTTTGCCTCAGGCGCCTTCCTCGCCTCCGCGGGCAACAATTCGGTGAACTGCTCGGCGCAGGCGCAGGGTCTGGGCGGCGCGGCCGCGGCGCAGGCCTCGCAGCAAGGCAAGGGCGAGAACGACCAGAAAGTCCTGACCAAGCGCGGTCGCGCGACTTATGAGCTGAAAACCAACACGCTCATCATCACCGATACGTCGCGCAAGATTCAGGAAGTGCGCGAACTGCTTGCGCGGCTGGACGTGCCGGCGCGTCAGGTCATGATTGAAGCGCGGGTGGTGGTGGCAACCGATGGTTGGAGTCGTGATCTGGGGGCGCGTTTGGGATTCAGTACTGCTAAAACGCGCAATCTTTTTGGTGACCAAGTTCAGGGTGCCGCCGATGGTTTGGGCCAGGCTCTGCCAGCTGTCTCGGGTGCGGGCAATCTGGCGCTATCCTTGTTGAATATTGCCAACGGCAACCTTTTGAGCCTGGAATTGCGTGCGCTTGAGGCCGACAACAAGGGCAAGGTGATTTCCAATCCGCGCGTGATGACGACCAACCAGAAGCCGGCGGTGATTCTCAACGGCACGCAGATTCCTTACATTACGCCACCCGCGCAATTTGGCGGAGTCAGCACGGTGACGTTCAAGGACGCCTTCCTGTGTTTGCTGGTCGATCCGCAGATTCTCAATAACGACGCGATCATTTTGACGGTCGAGGTGCAGAAAGATGCGGTGCGTGACATCGCCAACATTGGCGACAATCCCGCAATCGACACCAAGCGGATCAAGACTCAGGTGCGCGTGAATAATGGCGAAACCCTGGTGTTGGGCGGCATCTTTGATGGCAGCGAGAGCTCAACTGTCAGCAAGGTGCCTCTGCTGGGCGATATTCCGGTGTTCGGGAATCTGTTCAAGACCACAAGCAAGGAAAACAGCAAAACTGAGCTGATTATTTTCATCACGCCGCGCATCATCGACGATCGCTTGTCGCTTCGCTGATCGCTGTCGTTTATTCAAGCGCGGGCTGGCCCCGCGCTTTTTTTCGTCCTGATTTTCTTCGAGGCAACAAGCCTCTATGCCCTGACGTCCATTAGAATCAGCCTATGAGCAAGCGAGACAACTTATACCTCGTCGGTTTAATGGGGGCGGGAAAGACTACGGTGGGGCGACTGCTGGCCAGGCATTATGGTTGCGCCTTCCATGATTCGGATCATGAAATCGAGGCGCGCACCGGCGTCAAGATTCCGGTTATTTTCGAAATCGAGGGCGAGGCGGGTTTCCGCAAACGCGAGGAAGGGGTGATTGCCGAACTGACGGCCATGACCGGCATTGTGCTGGCCACGGGGGGCGGCGCAGTGCTGTCGGCCATTACGCGCGACAACTTGCGCAAAAACGGGGTGGTGGTTTACTTGCGCGGCACGCCAGAGCATTTATATGAGCGTACTCGGCATGACCGGAATCGCCCGTTGCTGCAAACCGAGGATCCGCTGGCCAGGCTGCGCGAGTTGTATCGGCAGCGCGACCCGCTGTACCGGGAAGTGGCCGATATCGTGGTGGATACCGGGCGGCAAGGCGTTGCGGGGATGACGCGCGTTTTACTGGGCAAACTGGATTTGTTGCGGAGTAGTTTGCCGCCGCCCGATACGGTGGCCTGAATGCGGGGCTGGACTTGCGCGGCTATGCTCTGCCTGCTGTCCGGCATGGCGTCAGCAACAGACTACCGCGCGGGTCCTGGTGATTACCGCGAACAGCTGCGTCGGCTGCAACCGGGCGATCGATTGCTGCTCAAGTCCGGCGACTATCGTCAGGGTTTGCCCTTGCATGAATTGTCAGGCCGTTCCGGTCAACCCATCATCATCGAAGCGCTTGACCCTTCAGCACCCTTGCCGCGGTTCATCGCGCGGCCGGGGGCCAATACGGTCAGTCTGATCAATGTGCGTTATCTGGTATTGCGCTATCTGGAACTGGATGGCCGCAACGTGCCCGTGGATGCAATCAAGGCTGAAGGCCAGAGCCGTTTTGCCGATTTCATTACCCTGGAGCGCATCTTCATTCACGACCATGCAGCTTCGCAGCAGAATGTGGGCATCTCGACCAAGTGTCCGGCGCTGGGCTGGATGGTAAGAAACAATCGCATCCAGCGAGTAGGAACCGGCATGTATTTTGGTGACGCGGATGGAACGGATCCTTTCGTGGCCGGGGTGATTGAAGGCAACCAAGTGTCGGACACCCTGGGTTACAACCTGCAAATCAAGCATCAAAAAGCGCGGCCAGCGGACATGCCGGAATCGGGGATCCGGCACGACACCTTGATTCGGCATAACTTTTTTTCCAAGGAAAATGCCCTTCCCGGGCCCGACTCCAGGCCCAATGTGCTGGTGGGGCATTTTCCGCTTACCGAAGGGGGAAGCAGGGACCGTTACCTCATCTATGCCAACCTGTTTTGGCAAAACCCGAGTGAAGCCCTGTTTCAGGGCGAGGGGAATATCGCCCTCTATAACAACGTGTTGATCAACCCGCGTGGATCGGCTGTGCGAGTGCAACCGCATAATGATGTCCTCCGGCATGTGGATATTTTCCATAACACCGTGGTGGCCCGGGATGAGGGGATCGTGCTGCGCAATCCCGAAGCCGGACACGCCTATCCTCAGGGGGTGACGGCTAACGTCATCTTCGCGGCCCGCCCATTATCATCGCCGGGTTGGGTCGGCAACCTGACGGGTCCATACGACAGCGCGGCGCGCGACCTGCGCAAACCGTTCGCTTCTCTTGAAGAGCTTGATCTGGCACCGCACCCTTTCCTGTCCGCTACATCCAGCATCCCCGCGGGTTATCCGGATGCTGATCTTGATTACACGTATCAAACGCGCGTCACGGGCGAGATCGGTGCCTGCGAATCAGGTCGACCCATCCGGGATTGCGGCATGGGCTTTTTGCAGCGGCTGTTTGCACCCTGAACCGTCGTGCCCGGTGAAGGCTCGTTCCTGGATTTTGCGTCGAAAAATCTTACACGGGCAATGCCGGGCAACAGGGAAGGTTTTGTATCCCGATGATGGATAGGGATAAAACAGAGATGGCGTGGATATTGCGTGAAAAGCCATGGGTGTTTGCCTATAGATTTATTCGCTCAATCAGGACGCTCGCGATGTATCAATGGGTGTCAATGTTATTAACTTGGAAGGAGAAAAAAAGATGAAACGACTGTTGATTATCAGTGTTGTTTGGCTTGCATGGAGTTCCGGGGCGGCAATGGCGGACTGCAGCGCTAATACGCGCATTACTGGCAACGCGCTTGCAACACTGGTCTCAGGCAAGACGGTGTGCGCCATGCTGGGCAGTGAAAAGTGGCAGGAATACCATAAACCCGGGGGCGATCTGATTGACTGGAAACGGGGCGCGAATCATCCCATCGACCCAACGGCAAAGGTCGGCACGTGGAGCACCAGTGGATCGGGTAGTAGCAGCCGGGTCAGTTATAACTACGGCCCCGGGAAGGTGTACTCCTATGAAGTGCATAGTACGGCGGGTGCCGCATACACCTTTTGCGGCGATGCCCCTGCGCCGACCCTGGACGTCAACCTGGTTTCCGGACAGGTCTCGTGTGGATTCTATTGATCCGGCACGCATTAAACGGGATTGCATATGTAGGTCGGCAAGTATTGCCGACCTACTCCCTCTCTCGGATAAATGATGCCGGATCAATAGTTCAATGACGCCAGACTGCATGCCCTTCAGGGCAAGCTTTATCCCATTCCAGGCGGGCCACTGCGTCACCCGAGGCCGTGCGGGCGAAGCTTGTTTTCTGCGGTAGCGGGGGCGCGGACCCGGACCCGGACCCGACTACACAACCCGATAAGCAGCAAAAACAGCAGCAGCAGGCGCGGACTGTCCACCAGGCTGTCGAGGCTACCCAGCACAAGAAAGCCAACGCTCGCGGCCAGCATCGCTCCCGCCATGGCATCACCGCGCCAGGCATTGCGGCCGGCACGCCACAAACCGAGCGAGACAAAGAGGGCCAGGGCTATGCTTCCCAGCCAGCCTTGGTCGAACAGGATCTGAATCGGCAGGCTCCAGATATGCCATGGCCGGTCGTTGTCGACGCTGAAAAACCAGCGTTCCATGCCGCGTGAAAAGTCTCCGTTGACCAGCAATGCGCTGCCATCGGCTGCCCGCAAATGCAGCGTGTCCACCTCGACCGCGGCTTGTGCTTCGGCGTTGTAGATCGACAGCTTGACCGGGCGCGCCGCATACCAGGGAGTGCTACCGACTCCACCCGATTCGAGAACCGTCTTGACAGCGTGCCAGCGTCCATTCCCCGTGACGTCAAGGCGCTTGAAGACGCAACGCGCCGAGGTGAGCAGCCATTTTTCGCAGATCGATACCGTGACGGCGGCGTTGTGCTGGTTGCTGCGGACGGCCAGACTGAGTGCATAGTCCTGTTGCGGCTTGACCGCGACGAACTGCTCCACATACAGCGGGCTGCCTGACCCCAGCCGCAAAAAGGTATTGCCGGCTTCTGCGCCTAGCCGGTAAGTGGCGGCGTTGTTTTCCTCGCTGCGCCAATAATGGGTTTCCGGATAGCGTCCCATCCCCATTCCGAACACGGCGGTGGCCCAGTCCGAGTCGCGGATCTGCAGGGCGTCGGCCCAATGCACCTGGCGTGTCTGCATGTCCATCGCCACCTGCGACATTCGGTCCTGTGCGAACGGGCTGGTGAAGATCGGCACTGCCACGATGAGAGCCAGTGCTGCCAGCGCGAGGGCCGCCACGCTGCGCTTGAGCGGTCCGGTGCGCGCACGCTGATGGGGTGACGCAATGCTCGCAAACAAAACAAGCGCCAAAGCGACGCCGTAGCCCGCGTAGCCAATACGCGAGAAGGTGACCATTACGCCATAGGTGGCGCCCAGCAGCAGACCGGTAGCGGCCAGTCGCGTCAGCCAGTTTCGCTTTTCAAACAGCAGCAGCACCAAAAATGGCATCGAGAGTGTCAGGTACGTTTCGATGTCGGCCCCGCCAGTATGCATTTGGGAGAAGGGTCCGGTTACCCGGTAAACGTCCGTGAAGTTGAACACCCCCGGGAAGGCAAAGCGTTCCCAGATGATCGTGGCCACCGTGCCCGCCAGCCCGGCAACCATGCCCCAGGCGAAAAGACGGCGCACATCCTGCCCCGTGGATGCCATGCGGTTCAACAGGCCAAACAGCAGGAATGCCCAGACGGCACCTTTGGCAATCCGGATGGCGTTGTACGGGCTGAAATAGCTGGTGAAGCTGTTGGCGTCCGGCATTTGCCAGGGGAGCAGGCCACGAACGGTTGCGATGGCGAAAGCCAGGCTGACCAGGGCGGTGATCAGGAAAAACAGCGGGTCGCGTTTGCGTTTGCGCGGCGCGGCGGGCAGGCGGGTATAGCCGATCACGACGCTGATCGTCAGCAGAAGATCGAATTCGTCGAAATAAAAGCGCCCACTCCAGGGAGCGAGATCGAACAACGCCAGTGCGGACGGAATCGCAATGAACAGGTACTGAGGCCGGTACCAGAGCAGTGCCGCATAGCCAGTGAAAAACAGGCCGAGGAGGGCAGGCTGGACGGGGAAGGTCGCCACACTCCAGCCAACGCCCAGCAGACACGCAAACAAGGCTGCGACGCTTGCCGGTGCCAGTTTGCGGGGTGTCGATGCGGTCGCGCCAACAGTGTTTTCCGGGTGGCTGGAGGGTGCCGCCATGATGGCCGTCTGAGCGTCGGTCGCGTGGTATTTGCGACGATGATGCCGGTGGCGGGTTGCCGTCGCAGGCAGGGCGTCATTGTGTATTGGCGCTGCAGCGGAACCGGTTCTAGGGGCGGCCACACGTTTAACCAGTTTCGCCGTAGCCCAGGCGGCAAATCCTGCAAGCAGCAGATTGGTGGGGTCGGGGTGCTGGCCCTCCAGAAACAGTTTGCTGGTTTCCATGAGCCCCGCAGCAAGCGTTGCGAGCAACAGGGCCAGCGTGGGGGAAAACCAGGTGGCCCAGGTTAAAACCCCTATGGGCGCATACAACAGGAAAATGGAAGCCAGACTCAATAGCGCGGCCTGTTCGGTGGTGTAGTAATGATAATAAAAAGGAAGAAAGTGGACGCTGTCGAGGGCGAGCATGGCAGCGTCGAAGCCTCTCCACTGATGCTCGAACCAGCCATTCACCGCGGCCAGCAGCATCAGGTAAAGCGCAGCCGCGGGCAGGCTGTAGCGCCTTAATGCAGATGCCAGGTGCGAAGGCTGAAACTGCGCGCGGTGATGCCAAAGGAGCAAACCCGCCGTCATTCCGGATCCGCGCGTCAGTACGGAAATACCTTGGGTGATGCCGGAAACGATAAAAAACTGGGCGATCTCAACACAAAGCCCAAGTACGGCACCCACAATGAATGCCCGTGTGGGCGTCCATTTCGGCTGTCTGGCCGTCAGCTGTCCGAGCATCCAGCCCAGCGGGACGACAGCCAATGCTTCTGTAAAAAGTTTGGTCAGGGAGAGTGCGCCGTTGGCGCGCATGGGCGCTGTCGCGACCCACCATCCCCATCCATCAGAATGGAGTTTCCAGTTCAGTTCAGTCGCTGTGACCAGGAAGTCGTAGGGGAACAGGCTGAATGCGACATAGCCAATGGCATAAGCCTTGAGCAGTTGAGCCAGCAACCGGTCCGAGTTTCCCGCCAGTGTCGCAAGAAGCGACCTGAAGCGGTCAGACCAGCGCAGCGCAAAAAAGGCCCCCAGGATGCTGCCGATGAATTCGGCAATGATATCGTTAAGGGATACTGTGCGGGGCGGAAAGAACAGTTGCGCGAACTCTACCGTTACGGCCAGTAAAACCGAGAAAAGCAGGGAAGCGAAAAGCGCAAGGACAAGAGCGGGATGCGTTCGGTATCGAACCAGCAGGGTGACGGTCAGAAAGCCCACGGGCACATACAGCACGCCATTGGCCACCCAGTCGGCGCGCCCTTGGGCACCGACGTCGAGTAAATGGATGTTCCGGAACATGCTCCAGGCCTGATCCCAGGCGTGGGGCTGGAAGTCCAGGGGCACCAAGCTTCCGTAGACCACAAACCCGATATAGAGCACCCACCAGGGGAAGATGGATGCGCCAGACGACGCGGCCTGCATATCAAACCTGCGGTGAGCGGGATGATCGAGTGGCATCGGGCGTTGTGGCTGGCATGAACGCCAGACAATGGATCATAACGGTCTACTCCGCATCATTGACGTATCCGCATCGAAAGATAGCCCGCATCCTGGTTTGAGCCGTGAACAAACGTGTCCTGCATTGCGAATGATACGGAAAGAATTCATTCTGCGTCGGGAGATGAAGGTTTGACGCGGTTCGAGCGCGGTTTATCTTCCTTGTGATTGGGGCATCGCCATGCGTAGAATAGCCAAATTCAACATCACGCCAGGCACATTCGCCATGTCCCCACGCGTCATTGACGTCTTCAACGGCGATGCCGACGGCATTTGTGCGCTGCACCAATTACGTCTGGTTGAGCCCGTCGACTCTGAATTGGTGACAGGTCCCAAGCGTGAAATCAGTCTCGTGAAACGCGTACAGGCAGGGCCGGGCGATCACGTCACGGTGCTCGACATCGCCCTGTCCAGGAATCGTGACGCACTGGACAAACTGCTCGACGCGGGCGCACGCGTTCGCTATTTCGATCACCACCAGCCGGGCGACATTCCCGTCCATCCAGGCTTCGAGCCACACATCGATACCGATGCCAATGTGTGCACCAGTCTGCTGGTTAATGATTACTTGAAGGGTCAGCATCTGGTATGGGCGGTGACCGCTGCATTTGGCGACAATCTTGCTGATGCGGCGCGACAGGCTGCTGCGCCGCTCAAGCTGTCTGACAGTCAGTTGGCGCAATTGCAATCGCTGGGAGAATGCCTCAACTACAACGGCTACGGCGAAACGCTTGAGGATCTTTTTTTTGATCCGGCAGCGTTGTATCGTCAGTTGCAGCCGTTTGCCGATCCCTTTGTCTTTATCGCCGAGTCGCCGGCCTATCAAACGCTGAAGCAGGGATATGAGGACGATATGGCACGCGCGGTTGCCGTGAACGCCACCGATGCGCGTGCAGCCGGACGTATTTTTATGTTGCCCCCGGAAAAGTGGGCGCGGCGGATTTCTGGCGTGTTTGGCAACCAGCTCGCTGTCGAATCGCCCACCCAGGCGCATGCCGTTCTCACGGCCAGGCCGGAAGGCGGTTTTGTGGTGAGCGTGCGCGCGCCGCTGGAAGCCAGATCAGGTGCGGACGTGCTGTGCAGCCAGTTCGAGACGGGCGGCGGACGCAAGGGCGCTGCCGGCATCAATCATTTGCCTGAGTCCGAAGTAGATCGATTTGTGAGTGCCTTTTATGCAGTTTTTACCCGGAGCTGAACAGTGGATCACTTGATCGCGCCTTATGGCGGCACCCTCGTCAACCTGATTGACCCCGCGAAGATTGAAGCACTGAAGCTGGAAGCTTTCAGCCTGCCCTCGATCGATCTGGATTGGCGTCAGCAATGCGAGCTTGAAATGCTGATGACGGGTGCCTACTCACCCCTTTCCGGGTTCATGACGCGCGCCCAATGTGCCCAAATCGAAACAGATCAAAAACTGGATGACGGCACGTTTTGGCCGCAGCCGATTACGCTGGTTTTTCAGCAACACGCCACGGCAAAAATGAAGTCCGGGGACCGTGTTGCCCTGCGCGACGGCGAAGGCTTCATGCTTGCCGTACTGACCGTCACCGATGTGTGGGATGACGCTGGACGCTGGCATGTGGGGGGAAAGGTGGAAGGCGTTGCATTGCCGCCCCATCCTGATTTTGCATCGCTGCGCGCCACCCCCGCCGAATTGCGTGCCCTGTTTGCGCGCAGGGGCTGGCGACGCGTGGTGGCCTGGCAGGCACGCCAACCGATGCACCGGGCGCAGTTTGAGTTCTGCCTGAAGAGTGCGATTTCCCACGAAGCCAACCTGCTGTTGCACCCCAAAGCCGGCGGCGATATTACGGATTCGCCCGCCTACTTCGGTTTGGTGCGCAGTTTCATGGCCATTCGTGACCGCTTTCCCGCGGCCACTACCCAGTTATCGCTTTTGCCGGCACCTCCACGCGAGGCAAGCTTGCGCGCACTGCTGCTGCGAGCCATCGTTGCACGCAATTTTGGTTGTGCCCTGCTGATTGTGGGGGGGCAACATCTTTCAGATGGCGAATGTCGGCGAGGCGAGGATCTTGACGAACCTCATACCGATAATCAGGCGCTGAAACAGGCTGAAGCTATCGGCGTAAAGCTGATTGCCTACCCGCGCATGGTGTATGTGGAAGATCGTGCGGAATATCTGCCCGAATCCGAAGCGCCGCCTGGCGCCCGGCTCCTTAACTTGAGCGGTGAGGAGTTCCGGAGACGGTTGCAATCCGGCCTGAAAATTCCAGACTGGTATAGCTTTCCCGAAGTGTTGGCCGAACTGAAACGGCAGCATCCCCCACGCGAACGCCAGGGCTTCACCGTTTTTTTTACGGGTTTGTCCGGCGCTGGAAAGTCCACGCTGGCACGCATGCTGGCGGCGCGTTTGATGGAAACCGGTGGGCGCAAGGTTACCCTGCTGGATGGCGATATTGTTCGCCGTAACCTGTCTTCAGAGTTGGGGTTTTCCAAAGCGCATCGCGACATCAATGTGCGCCGGATCGGCTTCGTGGCTTCCGAAATCACGAAGAATTGCGGCATTGCCATCTGCGCACCGATCGCACCCTACAAGCAAACCCGCCGGGATGTCCGTGCGATGATTGAAGCGGTGGGCGGATTTGTCGAAATCCATGTCGCCACGCCCATTGAAACCTGCGAATTACGTGACCGCAAAGGCCTGTATGCTAAAGCGCGGGCGGGGTTGATTCCTGAGTTTACGGGTGTGTCCGATCCTTACGAAGTGCCAGAAACCCCCGAACTGGCGATTGATACCACCAGCGTGGGTATCGAAGAAGCCGTGCAGCAAATCCTGCTCAAGCTGGAGCACGAAGGTTATCTCCGCTAACGTGTATCGGCTCGATTTTCAGGCGCGGCGTTGAGTCGCGACCATACTTCCGATGCCCATGCCCGCCGCACTCAAAATCAGCCCAACAAACTGCGGCGGCAACGCTGCATCGGGCGCGGCAAATTCCATCGCAATCCACGCAATCAGCCCCAGCACGATAGACAATCCGGCGCCCAGGTTATTTGCCCGTTTCCAGTACAGGCCGGCGACCAGCGGGACAAAGCGCAGGCCAGCGTAATCTTGTAAGCGTTTTCCACCATCTGGTGGATGCTGGTTTCGGTTTGCAGCGACCACAGCGAATAAAACACCACCAGTACCGTGAAAGCGACAACGACGCTGCGGGTGATCCACAGCAGTTTTTTCTGGCTCATGCGGTGATGCGGCATGAGTTCCTTGATGATGTTTTCCGAGATGGTGACCGATGGTGCCAGCAGGGTGCCGGAGGCGGTGGACATGATGACCGAGAGCAGGGCACCGTAAAAAATGATCTGCGCATAAAGCGGCAGATGGGTTTTTACAAAGGTGGGAAGTACCAGCTGGGCGTCGTGTGCCAGCAGGTTCGTGGTCATGACGGGGTCGACCAGCGTGGCGGAATAGGTCAGATAGATCGGCACCGCGGCGAAGACGAAATACAACGCACCGCCGATGACGGTACCCCACACCGCGATGCGCTCATTGCGGCTGGCGTTGGCGCGCTGGAATACATCCTGCTGCGGGATCGAGCCAAGCCCCATGGTGAGAAAGCCGGCGATGAAGGTAATCGCGGCAGCCCATTCCATCGGGGGCCAGAATTCGAATTTTCCTGCGGCGGCGGCATGTTCCATTACCGGGGCAACGCCGTTTACCTCTGGCATGTCGCCGACCAGTTTGGCAATCCACAGCAGCCCCAGGACGATGACCGTCATTTGCACCAGGGTGGTCAGGGCCACCGACCACATGCCGCCGAACAAGGTATAGAGCAGTACGACGGCTGCACCGATATAGATGCCCTGGGTCTGGGTGATGGCACCATCTGACAGCACGTTGAACACCAGTCCCAGCGCCACGACCTGCGCGGACACCCAGCCCAGGTAAGAGAGTGCAATCGCCAGCGAAATCACCATTTCGACCGGGCGGTTGTAGCGCTGGCGGAAGAAATCGCCCAGCGTGAGCAGCTTCATGCGGTACAGCGGGCGGGCGAAAAACAGGCCGAACAGGATCAGCGCGATTGAGGCGCCGAAGGGATCTGAAATCGTGCCGCCCAGGTTTTCGCTGAGGAAGGTGGCGGGAATACCCAATACGGTTTCGGCACCAAACCAGGTGGCAAACACCATCGCCACTACCATGATCATTGGCAGTGAGCGTCCGGCGGTGATGTAGTCGCTGGCGCTGTGGACTTTGGTGGCGGCGTAAACACCGATGCCGATGGAGAGGACCAGATAGAGGGTGACAAAGCCAATCAGCATGGCGGTGTGTCCTTATCGCAAGTTGAAATAGAGGGTGGCTATCGACAAAACGGCAAGCAGGCCGGCAATGATACCGAGCCAGCGGTTGCGGGCATGCTGTTGCCGCAGCATGAGGGTGAGGCCGGATTCCAGTTGGGTTAGCCGGTTCTCGTTCAGTGCCTGGTGCGCCAACCGCGGCAGTTGCGGCAACAGCGCGGCCCATTTCGGCGCTTCGGTCTGCAGGTTTTTAAGCAACGCGCGCCAGCCCATTTGCTCGTTCATCCAGCGTTCCAGAAACGGCTTGGCGGTTTTCCATAGATCGAGTTCGGGATCGAGCAGGCGACCGAGTCCTTCGATATTGAGCAGGGTTTTTTGCAGCAACACCAGCTGTGGCTGGATTTCTACGTTGAAACGGCGCGAGGCCTGGAATAACTG
Source organism: Thiobacillus sp. (assembly GCA_018780025.1). Lineage (GTDB taxonomy): Bacteria > Pseudomonadota > Gammaproteobacteria > Burkholderiales > Thiobacillaceae > Thiobacillus. The sequence goes on along the minus strand of JADMKH010000302.1, from coordinate 5,304 downwards.
CAATAGCACGCGGCCAAAGGAAATGTCTTTCAGCGGACGGTCGAACACCGGTTCGCATACTGCGCGCACTGCCGCTTCGAGTTCGTCGATGCGGGTGTCGGCCGGCACCCAGCCGGATTCCAGATGCGCCAGCGCCACGGCTTTGTAATCACGCTGGAAGAAAGCGAGAAAATTGCGTGCGAGGTATTGCTGGTCGACTTCGGTGAGCGTGCCCATGATGCCGAAATCGAGCGCGATGTATTGCCCGGAACCGGGGCGCACCAAGATGTTGCCGGGGTGCATGTCGGCGTGGAAACAGCCGTCGCGGAACACCTGAGTGAAGAAGATTTCCACTCCGGTGGCGGCGAGCCTGGGGATGTCCACCCCCGATGCACGCAGGCGTTCGATCTGGCTCACCGGGATGCCGTCCATGCGGTCCATCACCATCACATTGTGGCCACAGAAATCCCAATAGACTTCTGGCACCATCAACAGCGGCGAATCCTTGAAGTTGCGCCGCAACTGCGAGCAGTTTGCGGCTTCGCGCATCAGGTCAAGTTCGTCTTCCAGATGTTTTTCGAACTCGGCGATGACTTCGCGCGGGCGTAGCCGGCGGCCGTCGGAAAACAGTTTTTCGATCAATCCAGCGGCGGCGTAGAGCAGCGACACGTCATACGCGATTACCGGGGCGATGCCGGGACGCAGCACCTTGACCGCGACAGCGGTGCCGTCATGCAGTCGCGCGAAATGCACTTGCGCCACCGAGGCCGACGCGACCGGCGTGGCATCGAATTCGGCGAATACTTCGTCCAGCGATTTTTTGTAGGCCGTTTCCAGCGTGGCGATGGCCTCGACCGAGGGGAACGGGGGCACCCGGTCCTGCAACAGCGCAAGCTCGTCGGCGATGTCGAGCGGAATCAGGTCGCGGCGGGTCGAGAGCATCTGCCCGAACTTGACGAAGATGGGTCCCAGGGCTTCGAGCGCGCGGCGTAAACGCACCCCGCGCGGTTCGGACAGCGTCCGCCAGAACAGGGTGGCGCGCACCAGCCAGCGCAGCGGGCGCACCCGCTCGTGGCCGAGGAAAAACTCTTCCAGCCCGAAGCGCAGGCCTATGGACAGAATGCGGATCAGGCGCAGCAGCTTCATGCGTCGCCCGCCTCAAGCAAGCGCAGGCGGGCATCCAGCCGCGCCACGTCGTCGGCGAGGATGTCCACGTCGCGATTGAAACGCGCGACATCGACCGCGCGGGCCATGAGTTCGGCTTCCTCAACCAGGTATTCGCTGGCGTTGTGACCAAGCGCGGAAGCCGCCTGGGCCATGCCGGCGAGCGTATCTCGCCCAAGCGTATGCAGGCGATGCGCGGCAATGTCGCCGACCACCGGGGCGAGGTCGGCCTCGACGTCCCAGTTCAACTGCTTGAAGATGCGATCGAGCGTGGCGAGCAGCGCGGGGTCGCCGCTGTATTCGGCAAAACGCCACGCTTCGCGGCCAAAAAATGGCAGGCGGGTGAGCAGTGCGGGGGTGGGGCGGATGACGGCGTCGGGGGTATCGATGGCCGCTTCGGAAAAACAGCCGTCGTCGGCAATGCGCAAGTCAAATTGCTTGAGCGTCAGATCGAAGCGCACGCTGCACCCGGCGTGGCGCAATAGCGCCTCGGTCGAGCCGGGCGATTGCCGCAGCAGGTGATTGAGGCTGCGCTCGAAAAGGACTGCTGTGGTTAAACCCAGCGGAATCAAACCTTGAAACCCTTGTGCAGCGCCACCACGCCGGCCGTCAGGTTGTGGTAGCTGACCTTGGCAAAGCCGGCGGTTTCCATCATGGCCTTGAGTTCTTCCTGACCGGGGTGCATGCGGATCGATTCGGCCAGGTATTGATAACTGGCGGCGTCCTTGGCGATGAGTTTGCCCATCAGCGGCAGCAGCTTGAACGAATACAGGTCGTAGACCGGTTCCAGCGGCTTCCACACTTTGGAAAATTCCAGCACCAGCAGCCGCCCGCCGGGTTTCAGCACGCGGTGCATTTCGGTCAGCGCCTGATCCTTGTGCGTCATGTTGCGCAGCCCGAACGCCACGGAAACGCAATCGAAATGGTTGGAGGGAAACGGCAGCCGCTCGCCGTCGCACAGCACCGTCGGTGGGGTTTTGCCCTCGTTCAGCATGCGGTCGCGGCCTTCGCGCAGCATGGAAAAATTGATGTCGGTCAGCAGCACCGTGCCGGTGTCGCCGACTTCCTTCAGGAACAATCGGGTTAAATCCGCCGTGCCGCCGGCGACGTCGAGTACTTTCATGCCGGGCCGCAACCCCGCCTGCGCCACGGCAAACCGCTTCCACAAGCGATGTAGACCTGCCGACATGAGGTCGTTCATGACGTCGTATTGCGCGGCGACCGAGTGGAATACCTCGGCCACCTTGGCGGCTTTTTCGGATTCGGCGACCTGCTTGTAGCCGAAATGGGTGGTTTTATCCATGGCAGACGGAATGAGAAAGAATCGATGAATTCTACCAGTGCGTGGGCCGGCAGGCGTTCGACGGCGTCCAGCGGATGTCATAAATACGTCATACTGCCGTCATAGTATGGGGTTCATCGTAACCAAGCCGGAGGCCATATGGCTGCCAATATTTTGCTGGTCGAAGACGAAACTGGCATTCAGGAACTGCTCAAGTTCAACCTGGTGAAAGCGGGCCATCAGGTTAACGTCAGCGGCGACGCGGAACATGCGCTGCAATTCCTTAAAAACACGCTGCCCGACGTCATCCTGCTCGACTGGATGTTGCCGGGCATGTCTGGAATCGATCTGTGCAAGCGTTTACGCAACGATGAACGCTATCAGCCGGTTCCCATCATCATGCTGACCGCGCGCGGCGAAGAGCGCGACAAGGTGCTGGGGCTGGATTCCGGTGCGGATGACTACATGACCAAGCCGTTTTCGCCGCGTGAGCTGGTGTCGCGCATCAAGGCGGTGCTGCGCCGCCGGGCGCCGCAGATGACCGATGAACCCGTCGAAGTTAACGGCCTGAGGCTGGACCCCGCCCGCCATCGGGTGCAGGGAAACGGCCAGACGCTGGAGTTGGGCCCCACCGAATTCCGCCTGCTGCACTTTTTCATGACCCATTCCGAGCGCGTTTATTCGCGCGCCCAGCTGCTCGACCAGGTGTGGGGCGACGACGTGTTCGTGGAAGAGCGCACCGTGGATGTCCATATTCGCCGTCTGCGCCTTGCGCTGGAGCCGTCGGGTCATGCTGAGCTGGTCCAGACGGTTCGGGGTTCGGGTTATCGTTTTTCGGTCGAAGTGGGATAATTCCCGAAGCTTGATTTTGTTGGGTGGCTGAAGATGGGATTCTGGTGGCGACCGCTGGGTGTGTTGGCCGGCGTCATGCTGGTGGCACTATTGTTGTGGGCCGCCTCGGGCTGGGTTGCGGCGCTCGCGTTTCTGGCAGGCATTCAGGCTTTTGTGATGCTGCGCCGTCTGCTGCAGGAATACCGGCTGTCGCGCTGGCTGGAAAACCCGGATGAAGTGGATCCGCCCGATGCCACCGGCACCTGGGGCGATATTTTCTATCGCCTCGATAAACTACAGCGCCGTCAGCGCGCCAGTCGCAGCGAACTGACCAACGCACTTGAACAGTTCGAGCACGCCGCGCAGGCTGTGCCTGACGGCATGGTTATTCTTAACCGCAGCGATCAGATCGAATGGTGCAATCCTGCTTCGCGCAAATACCTGGGCCTCGACTGCGAGCGCGACCGGGGTCAGTTCATCCGCTATCTGCTGCGGCAGGCACATTTCCTGACGTTTCTGGATGCGATGGACTATTCGAAGCGACTGATCTGCAAATCCCCGATCAACCGTGAAGTCATAGTTTCGCTGCAATTGGTGCCGTTTGGCGCGTCGCAAAAACTGCTGGTTGCCCGGGATATCACCGACCTCGAGCGTGTTGATGCGATGCGGCGCGATTTCATCGCCAATGTTTCACACGAGTTGCGCACCCCGCTGACCGTGGTGGGCGGTTTTGTCGAAACCCTGGCCGATGTGCCTGACTTGCCTGCTGCAGAATCCAAGCGCTATTTCGACCTGATGCTGGATCACACCCGGCGCATGCAACATCTGCTGGATGACCTGCTGACGTTGTCGCAGCTGGAAAGCGACGACCACGCACTCAAGGATGATGCGCCCATCAATGTGCATGAACTGGCAGGGGCATTGAAATCCGACGCCGAATCACTGAGCCGGGGTCGGCACAACATTCAATTGATGCTGGATAGCCAGGCCGGCTTGAAAGGTAATTTGCAGGAAGTCCGTAGCGCGCTGGGCAATCTGGTGTCCAACGCTGTTCGTTACACCCCCGATGGCGGAAAAATCACACTTGCCTGGCGTGAGCAAGGGGATGAAGGCGTCTTTTCCGTAACCGATACGGGCGAAGGCATCGCTCCCGAACACATCCCCCGTTTGACCGAGCGTTTTTACCGGGTTGACCGCAGTCGCTCGCGCGAAACCGGCGGCACCGGCCTCGGCCTTGCCATTGTCAAACACGTTCTCACCCGCCATGGCGCGCGGCTGGACATCCAGTCCATTCCGGGCAAAGGCAGCACTTTTTCGGTTGCCTTCCCGGCCCAGCGCATCCAGCGAAAGGTCGTGTCAGACAATAGCAAGGTCATTCTTTTTCCGGAACGCGGGCAAGCTGTTGGCTCAGCGTAGCGGCCAGCCGCTCCAGAAAATTCGTAGAGGTGCCATGGGATGTATCGCGTAGTCGCACACCCCACACCGGATTGGGGAAATGCGGGTCATTCTCAAAGCGTGGAATCACATGCCAGTGCAGATGCGGCACCACGTTGCCGAGCGAGGCGAGGTTGATCTTGTCGGGCTGCATCACCTCGCGCAGCGCAGTCTCGGCGGCGAACACCACACTCATCAGGGCCTGTTGTTCAACAGCAGACAGGTCGCTCATCTCCCTGGTGTGGGCATTCAGGATGACGCGCAGAAAGCCCGGGTAATCCGGTTCGTCGGCCAGCACTACGCGGCAGAAACTGTCCTGCCACAGCAGCGTGCCGCCCAGGCTGTCACACAGCGGGCAACTCAAAGCAGTACCCGTTCGACGCCGCCATTGCCGACTTTTTCGATGTAGCGTTCCATCCAGTCTTCACCCAGCAGTTTCTTCGCCAGTTCGATCACGATGTAATCCGGCGTGGTGCCGGCGTCGTCGCTGTAGCGCGCCAGCCCCTGCAGGCACGATGGGCAGCTGGTGAGGAGCTTGACCGGCTGGCTCCCGGCATTAAGCGCGGCGACGCCGGCGCGGATTTCCTCTTCCTTGCGGAAGCGGATCTGGGTCG
>JADMKH010000030.1 GCA_018780025.1 Thiobacillus sp. | reverse complement strand
AAGTCGAAATGAAAGAGAAAAAAGCCCGCGTCGAAGATGCGCTGCACGCCACCCGCGCTGCAGTGGAAGAAGGCATCGTCCCCGGCGGCGGCGTGGCCCTGCTGCGCGCGCGTTCCTCGATCAAGGACCTCAAGGGCGACAACCATGACCAGGACGCCGGCGTGAAGATCGTGCTGCGCGCGATCGAAGAGCCGCTGCGCCAGATCGTGAAAAACTGCGGCGAAGAAGCCTCCGTCGTGGTCAACAAGGTGCTGGAAGGCAAGGGCAACTTTGGCTACAACGCCGGCAATGGCGAATACGGCGACATGGTGGCAATGGGCGTGCTCGACCCCACCAAGGTGACGCGCGTGGCACTGCAGAATGCAGCGTCGATCGCCAGCCTGATGTTGACCACCGATTGCATGGTCTGTGACCTGCCGGACGACAACAAGCCGGGCGGCGGCATGGGCGGTGGTGACATGGGTGGTATGGGCGGTATGGGCGGCATGATGTAATTTTGCCCGTCCAGGCAGTTGAAAAGCCCCGCTTCGGCGGGGCTTTTTTATGCCCGGCTGGCAGGCATCGCGTGAAACTCAAAGGCACGTGCGCCTTGCAGAAGCGGCTGGCACCTGCCAATAATGGCCACAAACCTGCGCATAACAAAGGGAAACCCATGTCAGAGGCTGCCAATTCGCTGATTCAGGCCACGGCCGATTATTTTAGCCAGTTTGCACCCTTCGACCAGATGGACGCCGAACACGTGCTATGGCTGGCTCAGCATGCAACGCTGGGCTATTTTGCCAAGGGAGAAGCCGTGCTCTCGCCCGACCAGAGCGCACCCGTCCCGTTTGTCATCATCAAAACCGGGGTCATCCAGGGCGAACAAGGCGGCGCACGGACGCCGGAAGGCGATGCCTGGCTCGAACTGCATGAAGGCGAATGTTTTCCGCTCGGTGCGTTGCTCGCCGACCGCCCGGTCACCAGCGTCTATCGCGCCAGCAGCGACGTATTTTGCTACCTCGTTCCGGCAGCCGACTTTCTGCGCCTGACGCGCCTCTCACCCGCGTTCTACGACTTTTGCACCCGCCGCATTGCCAACCTGCTCGAACAATCGAAGCACCTCATCCAGGCGGGCTATTCCAGGGCCAGCGCAGAGCAGCAGCCGATGAGCAGCAATCTGGCGGCCGTCATCCGCCGCCATCCGGTGACCTGCCCGCCGGATGCCTCGATCAAGGAAGCCTTGCAGTTGATGCAGGAACACGGTGTGGGCGCGATGGTTGCCGTGGAAAACCATATCCCCAGGGGCATCCTCACCCTGCACGATGTGTTGAGTCGCGTGGTTCTGGCCGAAGCCGACCTGAGCCACCCGGTCATCGGCATCATGAGCACGCAGCTCACCACCCTGCCGCCCCACGCGCCGGCGCACGAAGCCGCGCTGGCGATGGCGAAGCAGGGCATCCGCCACGTGCTGGTGACCGACAACGGCCGCCTGGCCGGGGTGGTGTCGGAAAAGGATTTGTTCAACCTGCAACGCGTGGGCCTCAGCCGGATCAGCAACGCCATTCGCCATGCCGCCACGCTGGATCTGCTCAAGCAATGTGCGCAGGACATCCAGCAGCTTGCCCGCAACATGCTGGCGCAGGGCGTGGCGGCCGAGCAGTTGACCCAGATCATCACCACGCTCAACGATTTACTCACCACGCGCATCATCGAACTGGAACGCCAGGCCAACCCAATTCAGGAAATCGAATTCTGCTGGCTGGCTCTCGGTTCCGAAGGCCGCTTCGAACAGACGCTGAACACCGACCAGGACAACGGCATCATCTTCGCGCCCCAAGCCGGCCAGGACCCGGTCGCGCTGCGCGAGGTGCTGCTGCCGTTTGCCAGGCGCATCAATCTCGCTCTCGCCGAATGCGGGTTTCCGCTGTGCGGAGGCGATGTGATGGCATCGAATCCGAAGTGGTGTCTGTCGCTCGAAGAGTGGCAGGGCACCTTCGACAACTGGATTTATCACGGCGCGCCGATGGATTTGCTGCATTCGACCATCTTCTTCGACTTCCGCCCACTCTATGGGGCCGCCCATCTGGGGATGTCGCTGCGCGAATGGCTGCAACAGGCGGCGCCGAAGAACTCGCGCTTTCTGCACCAGCTCGCCGTCAATGCCCTGCGCAACCGGCCGCCCCTGGGCATGGTGCGCGATTTTGTCACCGGCGACGACCACACGGTGGACCTCAAGCTGAACGGCATCACGCCCTTTGTCGATGCGGCGCGCATTTTCAGCCTGGCGGTGGGCGGCGCGCAAACCAACACGCTGGAGCGCCTGCGCGAAATCGCAACGCCGCTCAACATCAAGCCCCGCGATATCGATGCCTATTGCGAAGCCTTCCTGTTCATTCAACTGCTTCGGCTGCGCCTGCACCATGCGCAAAACGAGCGGGGCCAGCCCCTCACCAATCGGGTCGACCCCGATACGCTGAACACTCTGGACCGCCGCATTCTCAAGGAAGTCTTTCGGCAAGCGCGCAAATTGCAGACCAAGCTCGGTCTGGATTATCAGGTATGAACTGGCTACGCCGGTTTCTTGACGCCCCCCCCGAACTGACGCCGCGCCAGGCCGCGCGCCTGGCGGCCTGGCGCGCACTGCCCTCGCCGCGCCTGGATCAACCCGTCGACGCGAGCCGCTATGTGGTGGTGGACGTGGAGAGCAGCGGACTCGACACCGCGCGCGACCGCCTGATCGCCATTGGCGCCGTCGCGGTGACCCACGGCCGCATCCAGTTGAACGACAGCCACGAAATCGTGTTGCAGCAAACGCAGGCCAGCGACAGGGACAACATCCTGATTCACGGCATCGGCGGCACCGTTCAGCGCGAAGGAACGCCACCCGCAGAGGCCTTGCTCGACTTTCTGGAATTTCTCGGCAAAGACCCGCTGATCGCCTTCCATGTCGCGTTCGACCAGGCCATGATCAACCGCGCCCTCAGAACCTTTCTGGGCCTCAGGTTCGAACATGCCTGGCTCGACCTCGCCTATGTCGCGCCGGCACTGCATCCCCGCCTCGCTCGTCGCTACCGCGCACTGGATGACTGGATGGGGCTGTTCCACATCAGCAACTATGCCCGCCACAATGCGCTGGCCGATGCGCTGGCGACCGCTGAACTGTTGCTGGCGCTGCAGCCGCTGCTGGCGGCCCGCGGAGCGGCCAGCTTTCGCGACATGAAAATGCTGGAGCAGACTTGGCACCGGCAAAGCCAACCCGTTTGATCCAAAAAAAGACCCCCGCCGAAGCGGGGGTCTTTGCGTTCACCGATTGCGGATCGCAGATCAGTGTGCCTGAGCCGTACCTGCACCGCGAGGATAACGGATGTCTTCCACCAGATGCTGGATATGATCCGGGCACGGCGCCGTCGCCTTGCCCACGAGGTAGGCTACGGTCACGTTGAGCAGTGCCCCCACGACGCCGATGCCTTCAGGCGAGATGCCGAACAGCCAGTTGGCCGCTTCGTTCGCGGCCATCGGCTCGATGAAGATGCCCTTGAAGTAAACGATGTAGGCCATGGTGAAGATCAGGCCGGTCAGCATGCCGGCGATGGCGCCTTCCTTGTTCATCTTCTTGTTGAAGATGCCCAGCACGATGGTGGGGAACAGGGAGGCGCACGCCAGGCCGAAGGCAAAGGCGACCACCTCCGCCACGAAGCCGGGCGGATTGTAGCCCAGGTAACCCGCCACCAGCACCGCCACGGCGGCAGCGACCCGGCCTGCCATCAGCTCGCTCTTCTCGGAAATATTCCGCGCGAATATCCCCTTCAGCAGGTCATGCGAGATGGATGAGGAGATCACCAGCAGCAGGCCGGCGGCGGTGGACAGCGCCGCCGCGATACCGCCGGCGGCGATCAGCGCGATCACCCAATTCGGCAAACCGGCGATTTCGGGGTTGGCCAGCACCATGATGTCGCGGTCGACCTTGCCGTCGAAACTGCCGTCCTTGCCTTTGGAACCCAGTTCGTTGCCCTTCCAGCCCGCGGCGTCGGCCTTGGTCAGGAAAGCCTCGTCCTTGCTCTTTTCGTTGTAGTACTGGATGCGGCCGTCGCCATTCTTGTCTTCCCACATGATCAGGCCGGTGGCTTCCCAGCGTTTCATCCAGCCCGGGCGCGATTCGCCTTCGAGACTGGCCTCGGGTGCAAAGACATCGCCGCCGGTGGCCAGCGCGCTGTTGACGGTGGTGTGGAGGTTGTAACGGGCCATCGCACCCACGGCAGGCGCCGTGGTGTAAAGAATCGCGATAAACACCAAGGCCCAGCCGGCCGAGATGCGTGCATCCGACACTTTGGGCACGGTGAAGAAGCGCACGATCACGTGGGGCAAACCCGCGGTACCCGCCATCAATGCCAGGGTGATGGCGAACACATCGATCATGCTCTTGTCGCCCGACGTGTATTTGGCGAAACCGAGATCGGTGACCACGCCGTCCAGCTTGGTCAGGAATCCCACATCGCCGACGCTGCTCCCCAAGCCCAGCTGCGGGAGCGGATTGCCGGTGAGTTGCAGGGAAATGAACACCGCCGGAATCGTGTAGGCAAAGATCAGCACGCAATATTGCGCAACCTGCGTGTAGGTAATGCCCTTCATCCCGCCGAGCACTGCGTAGAAGAACACCAGCCCCATGCCGACCAGCAGGCCGGTCGTGATGTCCACTTCAAGGAAGCGCGAAAACACGATGCCGACGCCGCGCATCTGGCCCGCCACATAGGTGAAGGAGATGAAAATCAGGCAGATCACCGCCACGATCCGCGCCGCATCGGAGTAATAGCGGTCGCCGATGAACTCGGGCACGGTGAATTTGCCGAACTTGCGCAGGTAGGGCGCCAGCAACACCGCCAAGAGCACATAGCCGCCGGTCCAGCCCATCAGGTAAACCGAGCCGCCGTAGCCCAGAAAGGCGATGAGGCCGGCCATCGAAATAAACGACGCGGCCGACATCCAGTCGGCCGCCGTTGCCATGCCGTTGACAACGGGGTGCACGCCGCCGCCCGCGATGTAAAACTCCTTGGTGGTGCCGGCGCGCGCCCAGATGGCCACGCCAATATAAAGGGCGAAAGACAGCCCCACGACGATGTACGTCAGTGTTTTCAGATCCATGTTGTTCTCTCCTCGGCCTTCTGTTTAATCTTCGTGGACGTCGTGTTCGCGGTCGATCTTGCCCATGCGCCGCGCGTACCAGAAAATCAGCGCGACAAAGACATAGATCGAACCCTGCTGGGCAAACCAGAAGCCCAGGGGATACCCGCCGAGGTGAATGCCGTCGAGCGCATCGCGGAACAGGATGCCGGCACCGAAAGAAACGATAAACCAGATAACGAGGGTAATAATAAGTAACCGGAGCGTTGCATTCCAGTACGCTTTTGAATCAAAGTCTTGTGGCTTGGACATCGGTTGTTCTCCTCCTCTTGAATTCATAAACCAGTCGAATAAATCCATTAATTTATTTTTGCTTTGCGCAACTCTACACCGGCTTCCGCTTATCGTCACCTGCCAGTCATATGGCAGTCCCGCTAAAACTTCAGGTATGTGCTTTGGCAATTTGTGCGCGCTGCACAACAATCTGCAAGGCAAAGAAATAACTCCAGATAATAAGTGCGGTTGCACCAGACCACATCGCGAAGGGCAAACCCACCAGCAAAACCAGCGCACCCACGGTCAGCAAACCCACGCCACCGACGCCGTTGATTCCCAGCACCGGAGAGGCCCAACGCTTTCCGTCATGAATGGGCCGCCCGCGCCAATCGGCGACATAGCGATAATCCTTGCGCACGCCGATTCGCCAGGCGCGAAACAACATGCCGATGCCCAGCGGAAAAATACCCACAAACATCAAACGCACCAACCAGACAAACCACTCATCCATCAACTTCTCCTGTTTATTGTGTGCATTCATTTACGCAAAAAAGACTCGCCCGGCATCCCCGGATTGCGCAATCCGGATGGCCGACAAACCAGCAACACTGCTTACTTTCTTGACTAAAAGCGTGTTTAAGGTTTAAATGCCGGGCTTCGGTTTTTCTTGTGAACACACGTTCATGATCAAGCCGGATATTGAAGGCCAGTTAGCTCAGTTGGTAGAGCAGCGGATTGAAAATCCGCGTGTCCTTGGTTCGATTCCGAGACTGGCCACCAGAATTCATACGCATCGCAGCTTCCGCAATGCGACAGAATAAACCCCGGAATCAGAGATCTGATTCCGGGGTTTTATTTTGCCGTTTTCCAGAAACGGCCCGTGCCGTGCCGGGTCAACTCGCTGCCAGTTTTCCCGCCTCGGCAAACCCTCTTGCATGCTCGCCCAGCAACGCCGTTGCTTCCTGGCCTGAAAGCGGGCTGCTGTAATAATAGCCTTGCACTTCGTGGCATTGCATCTGTTCCAGACGAGCGCGCTGCGCTTCGGTTTCAACGCCCTCAGCGATAACGTTGAGGTTCATCCCCCGACCCATGGCAACCATGGCGTTGACGATGGAAATGTTTTCCTCACGCTCGAGATCCTGCACAAAGGACTGGTCGATCTTGAGTGTGTGGATAGGGAAACGTGCCAGGTATTTGAATGAACAGTAGCCGGTGCCAAAGTCGTCGATGGCCAACCGGATGCCCGAGGCAGAAAGCCGTCCCAGCTTGATGGCGTTGGCCTCAAAGTCCTGCATCAGCAGGCTTTCGGTGATCTCCAGCTCAAGCAGGTTGCCATCCAGCGCATAGACTTGCACGGCCCGCATGACGCCTTCAACAAAATCGGGGCTTTCGAGCTGGCGTGCGGAAATGTTGACCGACAGCCGCACCTGCGGCAATCCGGCTTTGCGCCATTCGGCCATTTGCGTAGCAGCCTGGCGCAACACCCAATCGCCGATCGGGACGATGACGCCGGATTCTTCAGCCACGGCCACAAAATCCGCAGGTGTCAGCAATCCACGCTGTGGATGCCACCAGCGCAGCAGCGCTTCAAATCCGCGCACTTCGCCGGTTGCGGTATCCACCTGCGGCTGATAGAACAGCACAAACTCGTTGCGCGCCAGTGCGCGCCGCAGGTCGGCTTCGATGGTCATGCGTTCGGAATACGGCGCCTGCATGCCGGCTTCCCAGAACTGTAGCCGGCTGCGACCTTGCGACTTGGCCTGATACATGGCGATTTCAGCTTGGCGGATAAGGCTGTCGATCAGGTCGCCGTCTTCCGGTGCGACGCAGGCACCGATACTGACGGAAATGTATATTTCATGACCTTTGATGAAGACCGGCTTGGACAGCACCTGAATGATTTTGCGGCAGATGTGATCGACATCGCTGCGCGACACCAGGGTGGGCAGCAGCACGGCAAATTCATCGCCACCCAGACGGGCCAGGGTGTCGCCTTCACGCAGACACTGGCGCAGCCGTGCGCCCACCGCAAGCAGCATTTCGTCGCCGATGGTGTGGCCGAGCGAATCGTTGATGAGCTTGAAGTGATCGAGGTCGAGGCTCAGCACAGCCAGCGGCTGCTGGGTACGCTTGGCCTGCGCCAGCATGAGGCCGAGGTGATCGCGAAACAATGCACGGTTGGGCAAGCCGGTGAGCAGATCATGATAGGCCTGATAGTGGACCGTTTCCTCGGCCTGCTTGCGCTCGGTCACGTCTTTGGCGACGCCATAGCTGCCGATGAAACGCCGCTCGAAAGGACTGGCCTCTTCGTCGTCGTACATGCCCATCGCGGTCAGCTCGACGGCCTTGCAGCGGGCATTCATCAGGCGCGGGCGACGGGCCCCGGGGTTGCACTTGAGGCGGATTTCGATGTTGCGCGCGTTACGATCGCCAGACCGACGTTCGTTGAAGACGTGCTCGGCGCACGGAATATCTTCTTCGTGGATCACCAGGCTGTAATGCTGGCCGACCAAATCCTCACGCCGATAGCCGATCAGGCTTTCGACCCGGTCGTTGACGAAGGTGAAACGGCCCTCGCAATCCAGTGTGTAGATGAAGTCCGGTGAACTGTTGACCAGAAAGCGGTGCCATTTTTCCGATTGCTGCAGGCGTTGCAAAATGTGGTTGTTTTCTTTTTCCAGCCGTCGCCGCGTCAGCGTATTGTCGATGCGGCGCAGCAGTTCTTCAGGCTCATAGGGTTTGCGCACGAAATCGGCAGCGCCGCCCCGTAGCGCGCGGATGGCTGCATCGATGGTGCTGTCGCCCGACACGACGATCACGGGCGTGTCTGCGCACCGCTCAGCCACAAAGCGCAAGACTTCATTGCCGTCCAGATCCGGCATGCCCAGATCGAGAAGAATCACATCGAATTGCTGCTTGCCAATGGCAATCAGGGCTTCGCAGCCGCCGTTGGCGACCACCACGTCGTAATTACGGTTGGCGAGCAGGCGCGCGAGACCTTCCAGAATCAGCGGCTCGTCGTCCACCGCCAGAATGCGCGGGCGCGCCGGAAAGCTGCTGATAATGTTGTGTTGCGCGGGTATTTCTAACGGATTTTCTGCCATGAGTTTCTCCTTGGGGCTCGGGTTACATCGACCCGTAGCGTGTTGTTGTGAGCGGTGCCTGCCCGTTCTGTAAAGTCGGAAGGTGAATCAGAAAAAAGGTGCCTTGCGGGGTGGTGGTGCAGCTAAGCTGGCCGTTCATGCGCTCAACCAGGCTGCGGCTGATGCTGAGACCCAGCCCGGCGTGGTCGCCGCCTTTCTCGCTGGCCACCGGTTCAAACAGATGCGATACCACTTGGGCCGGCAGGCCGGGGCCGGTATCGGCTACTTCAATTTCAACCTGGCGCTGGCCGTTTGCCTGGATCATCCGGGTGCTGAACTTGAGATGGCCGCCGCCATGCATGGCCTCGACCGCATTCTTGGCGAGGTTGAACAGCACTTGCTTCAGCAGATCTTTCTGAAGCGGCAGCGGCGGCACCTCGGGATTGAGGTCGATTTGCACATTGACATTGTTGGGCATGAACAGGGCGCCCAGCGCCATCCGCACCAGCTCGGAAACGATGCTGTTGACGGACACCAGTTCGAGCGCGGCATCAGGCACGGCAACCTCTTCGGTCACGGTAATGCCGCGCACAATGCGCGCCACCCGCTCGATTTCGTCGCTGATGATGCCGAGGTCGCGCTGCATCGCTGCGTCCGTGCCCAAACGATCGGACAGCAAGTTAACGTAATTGCGCATGATGGTGAGCGGGTTGGCAACTTCATGAACGGCGCGACGCACGCGATCGCGCGGAATGTCATCGCCCTGGGGAGCCGGCGCCAACGGTTCCGCATGTACGACATTTTCGGGGAGCATGACCCCAACCCCTTTGGAGCGTAACGCGGCTGCGCATTCGCTCAGGGTGAACCGCCACAGGGCTGACTGGCTCAAATCAGGCGCCGCATCGCCCGCCACCAGCACGCCCATCTGACCGTCGTGCAGCTGAATCGGCTGGCAAGTCAGGCGCGAAACGCCCAGTAAGCGTGCAATCTGCTCGTCGACCAAAGCCGAATCGGGCTCGCTGCGGTCAAACTGTTGGGGCGCATGACGCGCTAACGCCCGTGGCAGCGCCGAATGCCCGTCATCCGGCAGTATCGCCAACATGCCCAAACCGGGTGTGAAATACATCAACGGGCTGAGTCGCAAGCTGCCATCGGCTGCGAGCGCAAAAAGACAGGCGCGTTCCACCCCAAACAGGGCAAGCAGGCTGTCCTGCAGCAAGGCGAACACCTCCGCCACCTCACTCGCCTGGCGAAAGTGACTGTTCAGCGCCGACTGCGCGGCCTGCACTGCGTAGAGGCGGGCGAGGCGTTCAAACCCGGTGCCCTCGGACTGCGCCGCATGATCGACCACACCAAAGCGCAAGGCGAGCTGACGCGTCTGCATCTGGCTTTCGGCCAGCAACGCAGCGGCCTCGCCTGCCCCCATCTGCAAGCTTGCCAGCGCCGCGCGAACATCCACGCTATCCACACTCGCTACCCGGGTAGCCAATTGATAAGCCAGTTGAACGATGCGCACCAACGGATGCGCCGCGCGCCCGCGCGCCAGCGGTTCAGCGTGATAGCGCACGGCATCGGCCAGCCAGCCGTCGGAATCCAGCCCGATCAGCCAGTCGGCAGCGTGCACAGCGGGGGGCAAGTCGTAATCGAGATAATCGGCGAGGTTGTGACTCAAGCCCGCCGTCCAGGCGGCTTCCGCATCCACCCCCCCTGCGCGGGCACCCAGCGCCTGCGCGAGATGCGCCACCGTGATCGACTGGCGCCAGCGCGCCGCATACATGGCTTGCGCCGCGCCTGCCGCGATCGGCGCCGCAAGCAACAAGCCGCGCAACAAATCATGGGACTGCTGGGTAAAACCAGACGGCAAGGACCGCAGACGCAATGCCAGCACGGGGTCACAGCGCACACAATCGGCAAACGCTGCCTGGGCAGACTCGCCTTTCATCAAGTGTTCGAGCGCTTCCGCCACTACGCCTGGGGCGCAGAGACAGTTCATTAGCTCCGATTTCTTGAGTAAATTGTTCGGAAGTTCTCGCATGTCATTGCCATATATAATGATTTTTGGTAAACAGTCAATCCGGTGCGGCCTATAGTTGGATTTTCGACACCTATTTAAGCCAGAACTGTTGTTTTCAAGTTTTCGCTAGCATGGCCGTTGTACCCTGTTCATGCCGTTGCATTTATTGACCATTCAAGATTAAAGCCCATGAAGATGAACGCTGTATTGACCGGATTGATTTTAGTGTGTGTCCACACGAGCGTGGCCGCATTGGATGACCGCGCTAATCTGCAGCTGAGTACCCGGATGAGCGCGACGATGTCCGCGCCGCAGCCGACGCTCGACTATGCCGCCATGCCGGAGCTCAGTGCGCAATCGGTCCTGGTATTCGACCAGGCCACCGGGAAAGCCCTCATGGCAAAAAATGCCGCCTTGCAAACACCCATTGCTTCTATCACCAAACTGATGACAGCAATACTAGTGCTGGATGCCGGCGAGCCGCTTGATGAACGCATCACGATCACCTCTGACGACCGCGACACGCTCAAGGGCACCGGTTCCCGTCTGGCCATCGGCTCAAGCTACACACGTGGCCAGTTGCTGCATCTGGCGCTGATCGCTTCCGACAACCGCGCAGCACACGCCTTGGGCCGCACCACGAAAGGCGGCCTCGACCGCTTTGTCGCCAACATGAATCGCATGGCGCGCGCATTGCACATGAACAACACCGTCTATGTCGAACCCACCGGTTTATCGAGCGACAACGTCTCGACGGCGCTCGATCTCTCCAGGCTCGTCGAGTACGCCTATCAGAATTACCCCGAAATACGCCATATCAGCACCACCGGCAACTACACCCTGGGCACCCAACGCGTGGTGCTGAAGAAGAAAAACAACCGGACCGTGCAATATCGCCAGGTGGCCTTCAACAACACCAACCGTTTCACCCGTGCCGATGACTGGCACGTTGGTCTGTCGAAAACCGGCTTCATCAACGAAGCCGGGCATTGCCTGGTGATGCAAGCGCAAGTGGCCGAGCGCAATGTCATCATCGTATTGCTCGACGCAAAAGGCACCAATCGCCGTGCCGGCGATGCGGCCCTGATCAAACAATGGCTGGAATCCGCACAACTGCACGAGTCCGAGTCCCGCTTTATCCCCGCTTCGCGCACCTGATCGACTGGCAGTCGTTTCACACGCCAGGCATAAAAAAGCAATCGCGCTCCGTCAGGAGCGCGATTGCTTTGAACGTCTGGCGACGGCGTTATGATGAATACCCTGCCTGCCTGAACCTCCATTCATGCCCCCCGATCTTGCCCAGCAACTGCTGCTGAAAACCTTGCTGCCCCTGGCTTTGCTGATTGCGGCGGGCGGCATCTGGCCGCGTTGGCAAAGCGGGATTTCCATCGTCGGGCTACGCGGTGAAATCAACCGGCTGGTGCTTAACTTCTTCGCTCCCATGCTGTTTTTTGCAGCGGGCGCGGCCGCCACCGTCGACCTCAGCCTGTTGCAGGTGCCGCTGATTCTGGGCCTGGCCACGCTGTTCGGCCTGGGCTTGTCTGCATTCGTGCTGTTTGCCACACCGCTCGGGCACGGCCTCTCCAATCCCGCACGCGGCTCGATCATGCTGGCCGCGGGCTTCGGCAACGTGCTGTTTTTTGGCTACCCCTTCCTCACCACGGTATATGGCGAATCGGGCGCACGCTATCCCTTCTTCGCCGACATGCTCGCCACCACCCCGCTGGTGTGGTCGCTCGGCGTGTGGATCGCTTTCCGCTGCGGGCAACACACCGAGCACGCCTCGTTCCTGTCGATGTGGCTGCGGCTGCCACCGGTGTGGGGCTTTGCCGCCGGGCTGGCGGTCAATCTGTCCGGCCTGCCGCTCGACCCGCTGATCGAGGCCGCGCACT
Organism: Thiobacillus sp.; assembly: GCA_018780025.1. Lineage (GTDB taxonomy): Bacteria > Pseudomonadota > Gammaproteobacteria > Burkholderiales > Thiobacillaceae > Thiobacillus. The sequence continues at coordinate 5,161 of JADMKH010000030.1, read as the reverse complement.
GGGCCGGCAGCCCGACCATTCCGCTGATGCTGTTCGTGCTGGGCCTGACCATTCCCTGGCACGATCTGCGTCCGCAAAAAGCGGTGTTTGTCGCCCTGACCATCAAGCTGGCATTGATGCCGCTGCTGGCGCTGGGCATTGCGCTGGCGTGGCCGGGCACGCTGACCGAACCCGGCGAAGCGGGCGTACTGGAAGCCGCGATGCCGACCATGGTCATGGTCATCGCACTGGCCGACCGCTTTGGGTTGGACACCCGGCTGGCGGGACTCATTATGGGCTGGTCAACGCTGGTGGGATTGGTTACGCTGCCATTCTGGCTTGTTGTGGTTAAAGGGTTGGCATCATGAAAATCGGATTTATCGGCAGTGGCATCATGGGTCGCCCGATGGCGGAGAACCTGCTCCGCGCCGGGCATCAATTATTCGTCTACGGCCGTCGCTTCGACCGCCTCGAACCCATGCTCGTGGCCGGCGCGCTCGGCAAGGGCACACCATCCGAAGTCGCCGCCGAGTCCGACATCACGTTCACCGTTGTTTCCGACACCACCGACGTCGAACAGATCATCTTCGGCGACCGCGGCCTCGTCCATGGCGCCAGGCCCGGCCACACCATCGTCGACATGAGCACCGTGGCGCCGGCCGCCACCCGCCGCATCGCCGCATCGCTCGCCGAACGCGGCGTGCACATGCTCGACGCCCCGGTGTCCGGGGGCGAAACCGGCGCACGCGAAGGCACGCTGTCGATCATGGTCGGCGGCGAAGCGCCCATTTTCGAGAAAGTGCGCCCGCTGTTTGAAGTGCTCGGCAAAAACATCGTCCACGTCGGCGGCCACGGCGCCGGTCAGGTCGTCAAATGCTGCAACCAGATCGTCGTCGGCCTCACCTTCGAAGGCGTCGCCGAAGCCATCCTGCTGGCGCGCCGCAACGGCGTCGACCCGGTCAAGATGCGCGAAGCGCTGCTCGGCGGATTCGCCGGCAGCCGCATCCTCGAAGTCCACGGCCAGCGCATGCTCGACTCCAACTACAAGCCCGGCTTCAAGGTCAAACTGCACCACAAGGACATGGCCATCGTCATGGACAACGCGCAGGAAACCGCCACGCCGTTACCCGGCGCCGCGCTGATCGCGCAGCAGATGAACGCGCTGATGGGCGCAGGCGACAGCGAACTCGATTCGTCGGCGATCATGCGCGCCTTGGAGCGGCTGGTGGGCGACGCCAAGTGAGCCTCAAGGAACGCGTCGTTTTCCTCGACCGCGCCGCCTTCACCGCGGACGATCTGCCCATCCCCAACTTCGAGCACAACTGGAGCGAATATCCGTTCACTGAAGCCGCCGATCTGGTGCCGCGCCTGTTCTGGGCCAGCACCGCGATTACCCACGCCACCCAGATCGACGCCGATGCCATCGGCCAACTGCACAAACTCATTCGGGTTATCGTCACCGGCCCTGCCGTGGTTGATGTTGCCGCGTGCGAGGCGCGCGGGATTACGGTGCGGCATTTGCCTGTGAGCGACACGCCGGGGCAGGCGCTGATCGGTTTTCTTGAGGCGCTAGTCGCTGATTACGAACCCTGAAATTGGCGCTTTAACATCACAAGTTCCCTTATCCCAGTTCTAATAAGTGAGCTCAATAAATGAGCGAAAAAACAATCTTGTATCACTATACGAGCATCGCAGGACTAAACAGCATTATCAGTTCAGGCAAAGTTTGGGCTAGCGATTGTCGCTACTTAAATGACCGGCAGGAACTCGAACATGCGCTTGACGAGGCATTCAACAGCCACAATTTTTCAAGGCATCATTGCGTCTTTTCCCTCTCTCGCTCTCCCCAAGTTCTTAGCCAATGGAGAGCATATGGAGATGACGGACGCGGCGCTGCCATTGGCTTTGATGAGAAATTCTTGTTAAGACATGAGAAGTCCAGATTCGCATCATTGGTTACTTGCATCTACAAAGACCATGAGGATTTTGTTAGCGATCTGGTCATCCGACACGAAGAGCAGATAGAAGCATTATTAAAAATGCACAGGGATAGTGAAGGCGATTATATGGCTTTCATGAAAGCTATTGATGACAATCCGAAACCTTTGGAGTGTCTCAACGGTGAACTACTGAGAATCAAAAACCTCGCCTTTGCGGAAGAACAGGAAGTTCGACTAGTAGTCAACACCCCCTCAAAACAGATACAAACGCGAGTCACCAAAGGTTTGATCGTTCCTTACATCGAACATGTTTTCCTAGAGGACAGAGATAAAAAACAGCTGTGGATTGTCGTTCCAGAAATTTGGTTTGGACCGAAATGTGACAAGAGAAATATGGAAGCAATCGGTGCATTTAAACAGTTTGGTTGGAGAGTTGGGAAAAGCCTCCATCAATATAATTGTGGATACATTTAAAAGCAAAATTGTCCCAATTTGAGATTCAACGTTGGCTATTGATCCGGCATCATTTATCCGAGAGAGGGAGTAGGTCGGCAATACTTTGCCGACGCACGCTGCGGGCTGTCGGCAAAGTATTGCCGACCTACACATGCAATCCTGTTTAATGCGTGCCGGATCAATAGTGTGCATAAAGCAATGACGCCTAAATTGGGGCTCAAGGTCGGCTAGTCGGCTAATGGGTGACCCCATTATCTAATCTGCTTGAAACGCTGGCTGACGAAACCCAACGCTAGCATTTGAGGCGCAACACCCATTGGGTACGGGGTGTTGCGCCCACTTGCGCAATGCAAGTTATTCGATCCGCTACAGGCCCAACTCGGAAATGGCTTTGAGACCCTGGGTAATGTTTTCCTGTGCCGCGCCCTCAACTGCCAGACGCAAGCGGGTCACGGCCACGACCGCATCACTCATCGTGGCCGTATGCGTGCTCTTAATCACCTTCCTCATTGCGATGGTGTTATCGGATTTCTTTACCAGTGACCAGGCCGTCTCCAGATCAACCTTAAAGCTCAAGCCAAACAGCGGCTTGGATATTTCCGTCACGCTCACCGTCAGTTCATAGTCTCCACTTTTTCCTTGCACAATGTTCTTGAACAGACTGGATTTAACGATCGAGCTTTCTATGGCTGCTTTAAGGTCAGCGTTGGAAATATTGGAGCTGTCCATTGCACCGGTTTCGCTCCCGCCTTTGGTTTCCACCGAAATGCTATAGGGGTGTTTTTTACTTACGGTCAAATTTTGCGGCGTCATGCCTTCGTGACTTGCGGGGCTTGCACAACCTGCGAGGTTAAGCACGGCCAGGCTTGCAACGATTAGAGAAATGCGCTGGATGAGTGTCTTCATGATTATTTTCCCTGTTTAAAAATGTTATCGACAACTTCATCCACCATTTCGGTTGGAGACTTTCGCGTCAGAGAGGTGTGAAAGGAGTTTCCACTGGCCAACGGAAAATCATTTTTAGGATCGCGTATCGTAATCGTCAATTCCAGCATATACATGGTGATATCCCACATCCATTTGTCCTTGTATGTAACCAGGGCGTCCACATCAAGTGGCTTTTCAGTGCCAGTTGCGACGGTGTAGCCACGCGTGCGAAGCTTGTCAGCAATCAGCACATTGATGCCCCTGCCATCTGGCTCCAGCTTGCTGACGTACATGGTTTTCAAGCCATTAAGCGCTGCCGGGTTATCCACGTTAGCCGTGGCCCGATTGACCGCACAGCCGGAGGTCAATGCCATCAATGCAACACTGGATAACAACATCATTGTTTTTATCAAAGCATTCTCCCTGGTTAACGTGATGATGCCGACTCGAATCGGCAAGGAATTATGTCAGAAAGCCGGGCTGGTCTGCGCAGGCTGGTAGCGTGCGCGACTATAGGGCTCAGGCGTCGTTCCTCGGTGCCACAAAAGGCGCCATGCCTTTTGTGGCACACTCAATCACCATATGTTCGTTTAACTCCGGCCTCAGGATGTAGCCTCTTGTGAAACTTACTGATCCTGCACTATTCAGACAACAGGCGCTGATCGGGGGCGATTGGCAAGACTTCGGCGGCGCAACGTTCGAAGTACGCAACCCGGCGAACGGCGGTCTCGTCGGCCATGCGCCGCGCTGCACGGCCGCAGACACCACCCGCGCGATCGAAGCCGCGCACGCGGCCTTTTCCGGCTGGCGCGCTACCCCCGCCAAAATCCGCGCGCAGCTGTTACGCCGCTGGTTCGATCTGATCCTCGCGCACCGCGATGATCTCGCCACCATCATGGTGTCCGAACAGGGCAAGCCGCTTCTTGAAGCGCGTGGCGAAATCGAATACGCGGCGAGCTTCATCGAGTGGTTCGCCGAGGAGGCGCGGCGGGTGTATGGCGACGTGGTGCCGTCGCCGTGGGCAGACCGGCGCATGCTCACGCTGAAGCAACCCGTCGGCGTGGCGGCGCTGATCACGCCGTGGAATTTTCCCGCCGCGATGCTGACGAGAAAAGCCGGCGCGGCGCTCGCCGCCGGCTGCACGGTGGTGGCGAAGCCGGCGTCGCAAACGCCGTTCACTGCGCTGGCGCTGGCCGAACTGGCGCAACGCGCGGGGTTGCCGCCGGGGGTGCTGAATGTGGTCACCGGCGACGCTTCAACCATTGGCGGCGTGCTGACCGCGCACCCACTGGTGCGCAAGGTTTCGTTCACCGGCTCGACTGCGGTGGGCAAGCAGCTGCTCGCCCAATGCGCGTCCACGCTCAAGCATGTGTCGCTCGAACTCGGCGGCAACGCGCCCTTCATCGTGTTCGACGACGCCGATCTCGACGCGGCGGTGGCAGGTGCGGTCGCCAGTAAATACCGCAACAGCGGGCAGACCTGCGTGTGCGCCAACCGCGTGTTCGTGCATGACGTGATCTTCGATGCCTTCGCCACGCAGTTTTCTGCCGCGGTTGCACAGCTACACGTGGGCAACGGCTTTGAGCCTGGCGCAGAAATCGGCCCGCTGATCAATCCTGCTGCGCTCGAAAAGGTGGAATCGCATATCGCGGATGCGCTTGCTCACGGCGCCAAGCTGCTGACCGGCGGCGCGCGCCACGCGCTGGGCGGGCAGTTCTTCCAGCCCACGGTGCTGAGCCAGTGTTCAGCCGAGATGAAAATCTGCCGCGACGAGACCTTCGGCCCGGTGGCGCCGCTGATCCGTTTTTCCGACGCAGCCGAGGTGATCCGCATGGTCAACGACACCGAATTCGGGCTCG
>JADMKH010000088.1:16841-17539 GCA_018780025.1 Thiobacillus sp. | reverse complement strand
AAGGCCACGACGGGGGCTGCCGCCAGCAGGAAAAGAAAATTCTTCAAGCGTTTCATTTAGCCAGTCACCCTTTCCGGTTCCGGTTTGGTTTTGTCAATCGAGGTATACCAGGGCATCAACAGGAAAAACAGGAAGTAGATCACCGAGAAGACCTGGGCAAAAATCGTCGCCACCGGGGTGGACGGCAGCAGGCCAAGATAGCCCAGCCCGACGAAGGACACGATGAACAGGGCCAGCATGATCTTGTAGATCGGGCCGCGATAGCGGATCGACTTGACCTTGCTGCGATCCAGCCAGGGCAGGAAGAACATCAGCACGATCGACAGCCCCATCGCCACCACGCCGGGAAACTGCGAGCCGAACAGCGGCGGCACCGCGCGCAGGATGGCGTAGAACGGGGTGAAGTACCACAAGGGCGCAATGTGCTCCGGCGTCTTCAGCGGGTCGGCCGGTACGAAGTTGGCTGCCTCGAGGAAATAGCCGCCCATTTCCGGCGCGAAGAACAGGATCGCCGAGAACACCATCAGGAAGACGATGACGCCGACGATGTCCTTCACCGTGTAGTACGGGTGGAAGGGAATGCCGTCGAGCGGAATGTGCGTGACGGGATCCTTTTTCTTCTTGATCTCGACGCCGTCGGGGTTGTTGGAACCGACTTCGTGCAGCGCAACCAGGTGCACCGCGACCAGCGCGATCAG
>JADMKH010000088.1:0-16831 GCA_018780025.1 Thiobacillus sp. | reverse complement strand
CGAAGAAGCGGTTCAGCGTGGCGTCGGAAATCACGTAGTCGCCGCGGATCCAGATCGACAGGTCTTCGCCGATGAAGGGCACGGCGGCGAACAGGTTGACGATCACCTGGGCGCCCCAGAACGACATCTGGCCCCACGGCAGCAGGTAGCCGAGGAAGGCTTCGGCCATCAACGCCAGATAGATCAGCACGCCGAAAATCCAGATCAGCTCACGCGGCTTGCGGTAGGAACCGTACATCAGGCCACGGAACATGTGCAGATAGACCACAACAAAGAACAGCGAGGCGCCGGTGGAGTGCATGTAGCGAATCAGCCAGCCCCACTCGACGTCGCGCATGATGTACTCGACGGAGGCAAAGGCGAGCTCTGCATCCGGCTTGTAGTTCATGGTGAGGAAAATACCGGTGACTATCTGAAGCACCAGCACCAGCAACGCCAGCGAGCCGAAGAAGTACCAGAAATTGAAATTCTTCGGCGCGTAGTATTCGGACAGGTGCGCTTTGTAAGTGGCGGTGAGGGGGAAACGGTCATCGACCCAACCCATCACTTTTTGCAGGGCAGACATTTATTTAAGCTCCTTTTGCGTCTACACCGATCAGCAATTTGGCATCGCTGAGGTATTGATGAGGCGGAATCACGAGATTGGTTGGGGCCGGGGCGCCCTTGTATACGCGCGCAGCAAGGTCGAAGCGCGAACCGTGGCAAGGGCAGAAGAAGCCGCCCGGCCAATCCGCGCCCAAATCAGCCGCGCCCACTTCCTTGCGGTACGTCGGCGAACACCCGAGGTGCGTACAAATTCCCACCGCAACCAGATATTCCGGCTTGATAGAACGGACTGCGTTTTTGCAGTAATCAGGTTGTTGAAGCTGTTCGCTATTGGGATCGGTCAATTTATCGTCATGCTTGGCCATCAGGTCGAGCATTTCCTTGGAGCGGTTGACGATCCACACCGGCTTGCCGCGCCACTCGACGGTCAAAAGCATGCCAGGCTCGATTTTGCTGATATCCACTTCCACCGGTGCACCCGCTGCTTTGGCGCGTGCACTCGGCATCATGCTCATCACCAGAGGGATCGCGACGCCCGCCGCTGCAACCCCGCCCACAGCGCTAGTCGCCGCAATCAGGAATTTTCGTTTACGTGTGTCCACTTTTTGCCCATCTGCTTCCTGGCTCATGTTTGCTTAACCCGAACGTATTGCGATAAAACCGGCATTCTAACCAAATTGACCCCTTCTCCGGAAGCCCAATATTGGAAAGTCGTAGCAGAGCATCGCCACACGCTATAATCGCGGCGTGGCGAAATCACGCCAAGCCCATGAATTTAATAACTATGCGCAAACTCTGGTTGCTTTTTGCCCAATCCGCCACGGTGGCCTTGGGCGTATTGTTCATCGTCGCTTTATTCAAACCCGACCTGTTGCGCTGGCAGCCACAACCGCAAAGTCTCACCATCCAGCAGGCGCAGCAGACTTCAGCCAGCCGGCTGACGCCCAGCGAATCCTTTGCCCCTTCTGCGAAAAAAGTCATTCCGACCGTGGTGAATATTTTCACCCAGCAAAAAATACGTGATCCTGCGCACCCCGCACTGGAGGATCCGGTTTTCCGCTACTTTTTCGGTGACCGGCTTGACCCCAAGCCGCGCCAGGCTTCGAACCTCGGTTCCGGCGTCATTGTGAGCTCGAATGGCTACATCCTGACCAACCACCATGTGGTCGAAGCGGCTGACGAAATTCAGGTTGCCCTGGCCGACGGCCGAACGCTGCCCGCACGCGTGGTAGGCGCGGACCCCGAGACGGATCTGGCTGTCCTGAAAATTGAAGCCAGTAATCTACCCGCCATCACATTTGCCCAGCCCGAAAGCCTGAATGTCGGTGACTGGGTACTGGCTGTGGGCAACCCCTTCGGCGTGGGTCAAACGGTAACGGCCGGCATTGTCAGCGCGCTTGGCCGAACCCATCTGGGCATCAATACTTTCGAGAACTTTATCCAGACCGATGCTGCCATCAATCCAGGGAACTCGGGCGGTGCGCTGGTCGATGCGGCCGGCAACCTGGTGGGGGTCAACAGCGCCATATATTCACGGACCGGTGGCTCGCAAGGCATTGGATTTGCCATCCCCGTCAGCATTGCTCGTCAGGTTATGGAGCAAATCATCAAAACCGGCAGCGTGACGCGCGGCTGGGTGGGGATAGAAGTGCAGGACCTGACGCCCGAACTGGCCGATTCCTTTGGCCTGAAGAATGCGGAAGGCGCGCTGATCGCGGGCGTATTGAAAGGCGGCCCGGCGGAAGTGGGGGGCGTCCGTCCAGGCGACATTCTGCTAAGCGTCAACAGCAAAACGGTCGTTGATTCATCCTCGCTGCTCAACCTGATCGCTGACCTGAACCCCGGCGCCACTGCCCAACTCAAAGTGGCGCGCAAGCAAAAACAGCTGGATCTGAAAATCCAGGTGGAGCGGCGTCCCATTCAGCGCGCGCCGGAGCCTCAGGAACCCTGAGATCCGGCAACTAGTCCGGCTGCGTTTGTTCCAACGCGCGCACGCGTGTTGGATAGGTATAGGGATCGCGCTCCATTCCCGGCAGGCGCCAGCGCAAGGCGTTAAGTGCTTTCTTGTTCAACGCAGGATCCTGCACACGCAGGCTGGCGAGAATCAGCACATCCGAGGGGGAATGCAATGCGCCATCGGCCAGTGCCGGCTCTGGCTGTAACGTTGCCAGTAAAGGGTGGGCTTCATGCTTCCAGCCCTGCTCACTCCAGAATAATTGCCAGGCTGTATGCGCAAATTGCCGCGCACGGACACGCGATTGTTCGTTGCCGGTTGCTTCGGCATGGTCCAGCAAACCCTGCACAACATAAGCGTAATCCTCCAGTTCGGCATCCGGCAGGACTTTTCCGTGCGCCATGCTTTTCATCAGTCGTCCATCCCGGGACAGCCGTGACAAAATGAACTGTTGGAGACGATCGGCACGCGAGCGATAGGCTTTATCCACCTGTGTAATGGCCTGGCTGAACGCCGACAAAGCCAGGCCATTCAGCCCCGCATTCAGCTTGGTGTCCTTGGGCAGGCTGCGGGCACGTCGTATCGGACGCAGGACACGCGCAGCATCCGTTAACAAGCGACGTTCATTAGCGGATGGGGACGAATAGTCCGCCGGCAAATAGCCTTCGTCAAAACTGCGTGCGGCATCCAGTCGCCACACCCGTTTTGCCGCGGCATAGGCTTCCGGCGACAAACGCCGCTTCAGTTCTTCTGGCTCCCACAGATAGGTCGCCCCTTCCCGACCGGCCGCATCGACTGCCGAGGTGCTGCTATAGAAGCCCCCGCTGGGATCCAGCAATTCTTCCTGCATGAACGCAAGCGTACTGCGCGCGATGTCCCGATAGCGTGGCTGGCGCAACACCGTCGCCGCACGCAAGTAAAGCGTGACCAGATGCGCATTGTCGTAGAGCATTTTTTCAAAGTGCGGCGTGTCCCAACCCGGATCGACCGTGTAGCGGAAAAAGCCCCCGCCAATATGATCACGCATGCCCCGCGTGGCCATTTGATCGAAAGTCAACCGCAAAAAATCGGCCAGTTTTGCATCTGGCTGCTGTGCCTGCCGTTCCAGCAAAGCACTCAGCTGAGGGGCCATGGGGAATTTGCTGACCTGGCCAAAGCCGCCCTGCTGCGTATCGGCTTCCTGCCAGATGCCCGCCACAAACTGCTGCCAGGCGCGCGCTGTGCGAACCGCAGTCAGCGGTTCACCCGCAGGCTGTTGAGCAGGAGGCTGCATCGCTTGAGACGCCAGGCGCCGTATGCCTGCTTTATCTGACGCCCACCGACTTGAGAGTTGCGCAAGCAACTTGCGGAAATCGTCTGGCTGCGCATACAGGATGACATAGGCAGGGTGGCCTTCTGGTGTAACAAACGCGTTCAAAGGCCAACCCGATGCGCCCGTAAGGCGGGCTGAAAAATTCTGCAGCGCATCGTCGAGGCCGCTGTTAAGTTCACGATCGACCTTAACCGGAATGAAATCACGGTTAAGAATGGCGGCAATCTGTTTGTTTTTATAACTTTCACGCTGCATCACATGACACCAATGGCAAGCGAAGTAGCCCACCGACACGAATAACAGTTTATTTTCGCGGCGCGCTCGGGCAAGGGTATCGGCATTCCATTCCTGCCATGCCACCGGGTCGCTCCCATGCAAGGCAAGATAGGGCGATGGGTGATTTGCCAATTGATTGATTGGCGCCGCAGACCATGCGGCAATTGGCAGGAAAAAAATCAGCAGCAGGCTATTAACAGTATTCCGGCACTTAAACGCGAACATATGTCCAGCCCTGCTGAAGGCGCGTCACGATTTCACTGATCGCAGTAGGGGCTGTCGTGGCGGCGGGCAATAACACCACTTTATGCCCCTCGCCATTAAACCGCGCAATAGCCTGGCTGCACGCAACAAACTGCAGGGTAGCGTGGCGATTCTTCATACGCGAAATACGCTCTGAATAAGGACTGACCCCCGCCCGCAACAATCCCAGTCCATGGCTGTTGGCAATGACTTCGAGCTGCATTGAGCGGCCCTGTCGCTCTGCCTGATCGAGGAAAGCCTCGGCCTGATCCAGCACGGCCTTCATTTTTTCAGGTGAAGCACTGTCTATGTGCAAAATCACTTTATTGGGGTCAGCCTTGCGTGTCAGGCTTGCGGTTTGGAAGCCATTATTTTCAAACGTAGCGGAGTGAGCCGGCAAAAAAGGGGGCGACTCGGCTACGGCTTGTTGTTCGAGGCTGTGCAATAGCCATCCCCCACTTAATCCCGCAAGCAAAATGAGGCAGCCAAAAGCACAATGCTGCATGAATTGCCGACGCGGCGCGGCATTCCCCACCCAACTGCGGGTAACAGGCGGCTCCGCATAGGCTAACCGAACCATGCTCTGCAAGCCGCGCAAAGCGCCTACACGCTGCGCCAAGTCCGGGTCATGCCGCATTCGGGCAATGAGCGACTCACTCTCGGTCACATCGAATTCACCATCGATAAACGCATTCAGTGATTCATCCGAAACATAAGGTTTCATTTCACTCTCCTGAGCAGCGGCTGCGCCAAAGCATGTGCTGCCGCAGCATCCAGCATTGTTTTCAGGCTGGCGCGCGCGCGCGACAACCGGCTCATTACCGTACCTACCGGGATATCCAGTATCCCGGCCACCTCGGCGTAACTAAACTCTTCCAGGTCGACCAGGGTCAGCACCTGACGCTGCCCCTGCGGCAGGCGCGCCACGGCAGCGCGCACGCACGCAACCACCTGTTCACGATTGCAGCAAGCCTCAGGAGAAGCCACACTGGATTCGAGGGTGTCCTGCCAATCATCGACATCATCAAAGTCGCGTCGGCTGCGCAGGTAGTCAAGCCAGCAATGATTCATGATTGTAACCATCCAGGCCTTGAGCGCAGCCTGTTCACGCAGCTGCGCACGCCGCGCCCACGCTTTGGATAGCGTTTCCTGCACCAGGTCATCCGATAGTGCCGGGTCGTGGCACCACGAGTAGGCAATGCGATACAGCACCGAACGCTGTGCCTCGATACTGGGGCGCATGGGGCCCATTAAAAATCGGGTAATCATGGTCATGTTGGTTTGACGTGGGTCCTAGTCTATTTATTCCATGAATATTAAGAACTTGATAGCGTTACCATGTTTGCGTTGGTGCGCCGTGGGAAGCAACCCGCATTACTCCATAGAAATAAAGTTCTTGATATGGAATAAGCATGCCACTCCCTGCGTCCCATCAATAGGCTTTGGAGAAAGCCCATTACCTTTCACTATCTACAGGAGACTTAATAATGATGACACGCACCCTTACCCCGATTCTTGCCGCCCTGATGCTTTCGATCGCACCCATGGCCAGCGCCGGCCCGCTGGCTGAGGCTGCAGGCCCCTCTGCTTCCGCAGACGAAAAAGTGGTCTACCACATCAACGACAGCGAAAACGCTGCGATCGCGATGCGCAACGTGCAAAATCACATCAACGCCGCCCCGGACGCCAAGGTCGTGGTGGTGACCCACGGCAAGGGTATCGACTTTTTGCTCAGCGGCGCCGCTGACAAGAACGGCAACCCATACGAGCCGATGGTGCAGGGCCTGAAGGCCAAAGGCGTTGACTTCCGCGTCTGCAACAACACCCTGGTGAGCCGCAAGATTGATCCAAAAACGGTTCTGCCGGAAGCCAGCATCGTCCCCTCCGGCGTTGCTGAAATCGGGAAACTGCAGGCTAAAGAAGGCTATGTGTATCTGAAGCCCTAAAGGACGCCGATCCACTACGCACTGAAGCACGTGTTGCGCAGACTATTGATCCGGCACGCATTAAACGGGATTGCATGTGTAGGTCGGCAATACTTTGCCGACAGCCCGCAGCGTGCGTCGGCAAAGTATTGCCGACCTACTCCCTCTCTCGGATAAATGATGCCGGATCAATAAAAAGCCGACCCCCAAGAGGGTCGGCTTTTTTATCCGCACGACTTATTCGCTACGGATAAAGTGTTCCCGGTAGTATTTCAATTCGTCGATCGATTCATAAATATCAGCCAGCGCTTCATGCCTGTTGGATTTTTTGAAGGCTTCAACCAGTCCAGGCCGCCAACGCTTGGCCAACTCCTTCAAGGTGCTGACATCCAGATTGCGATAGTGGAAGAAGGCTTCCAGTTGCGGCATGGAACGCGCCATGAAACGCCGGTCCTGGCAGATTGAATTGCCACACATCGGCGACACTCCGGTCGCAACGTGCTGTTTCACAAATTCCAGCATCTGCGCCTCGGCTTCGGCCTCGTTCAACTGCGAGGCCTTGACGCGATCGATCAGCCCCGATTTGCCGTGGGTGCCCTTGTTCCAGTTATCCATGGCATTCATCACTTCGTCCGTCTGATGCACCACCAGCACCGGGCCTTCTGCCACGGTATTGAGATCCGCGTCGGTGACGACAATGGCCAGTTCGATAATGCGGTCAGTTTCGGGCGACAAGCCGGTCATTTCCATGTCCAGCCAGAGCAGATGTGTGGGATTCAAAGCCATGTCAGCATTCCTTCAAGAAAACAGCCTGTCATTTTCGCACAGGCTGCTGGTAACGCTGGCGCAATTGCAAGCCTGTGACGATAATGCACAAACAGTCCCGATTAAGGAGCCTTGAATGAAAGCCTTGTTCACCCTCGTTTTTAGCGCCCTGCTCGCCGGCGGCGCCCATGCAGCCCCCTTTGAAAAAGGCGACCCCGCCAAGGGAAAAGTCTTGCATGATAAATCCTGTACCAGCTGCCACGTGGGCATGTACGGTGGAGACGGCAGCAAGATCTACACGCGCGCTGACCGTAAAACGAAAACGGCGCAACAACTCGCCGCACGCATTTCCGGTTGCAATGCCAATACCGGCGCCGGCTGGTTCCCAGAAGACGAGGCGCACGTGGCGGCCTTTCTCAATCAGCAGTATTACAAATTCAAGTAAGGGGGCGTCATGTCCAGCGTAGCTGAAGAACTTGTCCGCAAGAAGTGCTCGCCTTGCGAGGGCGGCGTTGAACCGCTGTCGGATGCGCAGGTAGGACCCGTGCTGAAAGGATTGAGTGGCTGGCAGCGCGATGGCGAGAAAATCGTCAAGGAATATACGTTCAAGGACCACTACCAGACCCAGGCATTCACCAACGCGGTGATGTGGGTGTCGCACCGCGAAGACCATCATCCCTGCCTCACAGTGGGCTATAACACCTGTCGAGTGGAATACTGGACGCATGCCATCGGAGGTCTGTCTGAAAACGATTTCATCTGCGCGGCCAAGGTCGACATGCTGCTTGAACCCTAAGACATGACCGCCCTGACCGGACGGGTTATTGCTGCATTCAGCCGCCGTTTTATCGTTGAAACCGCCACTGGCGAATTGCCCTGCCAGGTCAAAGGCCGTCACCTGCGCGTGGTGTGCGGTGACCAGGTTGAGATTCGGCGTGACGGCGATGCGGGCGTAATCGAGGCGGTATTACCGCGCACCAGCCTGCTCTACCGTTCCGACGCCTTCAAATCCAAGGCGATTGCCGCCAACGTCACCCAGCTGGCGGTGGTGGTGGCGGCGCGACCGAGTTTTTCAATGGAATTGGTACAACGCTGCGTTTTGGCCGCCGAAGACCAGGACATTGTCAGCCTGATTATTCTCAACAAAACCGACTTGCCGGAAACCCCGTCCGCGCTCGACCGGCTGGGTCTGCTCACGCGCATTGGCTATCCGTTGCTGACCCTGTCTGCGCTAACCGACGCGGAACCGTTACGTCCGGCCTTACACGGCCACACCACGCTCCTGATTGGGCAATCGGGAATGGGCAAGTCGACGCTGATCAATGCCCTGTTCCCCAACGCCGGGGTGAAAACCGCCGAATACTCCGAAGCCCTCGACAGTGGCCGCCATACGACGACCCACACCCGCCTGCACCGGCTGGATGCTGAGTCTGCAGTGATAGATTCGCCGGGCTTGCAGGAATTTGCGCTGCAGCACATGGATACCCACGCGCTGGCAAACGCTTTCATCGACTTCCGCCCTTATCTGGGGCACTGCCGCTTTCGCGACTGCAAGCACGAAACCGAGCCAGGCTGCCGGCTGCATGAAGCGGTAACCGCGGGGGAGCTCGACGCATCCCGGCTCAAGCTGTTCCAGATCTTGCGGCGCCTGCAGCAAAATGCTGCACAACGCCTATAAACAGAGGGCAAGCAAGAATTCAAGGAGATCAGCATGAAGCCTATCCTGTTTCTGTTGATGGGGTTATGGCTTGGTGCGCTTGCGCCCGCACAGGCAGCCGGGAAATGGATGGCCACCCCCTATGCCCCTGCCAAGGTCATGTTTGAGTTCTACTTCGACGACCCGCAAAAAATCGGCAGCGCATTATATTGGGTGCGCTCCGTGATGAATCCGTTACTCGCAGCACCCTACAATTACTCGCCGGAAGAACTGAAAATCGTCATCGTGATACACGGGACCGAAATTGTGACCGTGGCGAAAAAAAACGAGGCCAAGTACCAGGAAGCGGTCGATCGCATGCGTTACTACGCCGACCTGGGCGTGACGTTCAAGGTATGCGGACAAGCCGCCGAGGATTATGGCTACGCAGTGCAGGACTTTCAGGATTTCATCGAGGTCGTGCCCAATGCCATCACCGAACTGGCGCACTGGCAGCAGCAGGGCTATGCGTTGATCGCCCCGCAGATACTCGACAAGAAAATCAACGTCGAGGCTATCTGCTAGATTTCGAGGGGAGTCTTATTCAGGCCAGTGTTTGATATAGCGTTTTAACAGGCTGTTTTCGAATTTCGCTTCCTTGAGGCTGGCCCGCGCCACATCGTGGAAAGAAATAATGCCGTACAGCTTGTCGCCATCCAGAATCGGAAGGTGGCCAATATGCGACTTGGTCATCACGTCACGCGCATAGTCGACGGAGTCATCGGCACTGGCGACCACAGGCTCGGTCACCATGATGGTGCTGACTTCGGCGTCCTTGAGGTCACAGCCCTGCTTGAGCATTCCCTGCACCACATCGCGCTCGGTCAACAAGCCCACCATCTCGCCGTCTTTCAACACCACCAGCGAACCGACGCCCAATCCCACCAGCTTTTCGACCGCGCTGGATACCGAGTCGGTTGGCGCAATGCTATGAATATCGGCGCTCTTGAGGGTAAGAATTTCTCGAATCTGCATAGGGTTCTCCGGGTTTTACCTGTTGTGTAACGTAATGATAACCAAAGCTTGCCGATATCACGAAGAGGGTTTGTCAGTCAGGGCCTGAGCAATGCAGATTCGACCTGCTGGCGCTTTTCGGCTCCGCTCAATACCTCAATTAGTGCCAACGCAAAATCCATCGCCGTGCCCGGACCGCGTGAGGTCAACACTTTTCCATCCTGCACCACGGCCGCAGAACTCAGCGTCACGCCCGGTATCGCATCAAGAAAGCCGGGGTAGCTGGTCGCCTGCTTGCCGTCGAGCAGACCGGCTTCAGCCAGCACCATCGGCGCCGCACAAATGGCGGCGGTGTATTGCCCGGAAGCTGCCATCTTTTTCAGCAGCGCAATCATGCGGGCATCGTCTTTCAGGTTCGCCGCACCTGGCATCCCGCCCGGCAGCACCACCATGTCGTAATCATGCTGCAACGCCACATCCAGCGTGACATCGGGAACCAGCTGGACGCCGCGACTGGCGGTCACAATGCCTGCTTTGAGTCCTGCCACCACCACGTCGATCCCCGCGCGGCGCAGCAGATCGATAATCGTGACAGCTTCAATTTCTTCGCAACCCTCAGCCAGAGGAACCAGAACCTTGGCCATGTTCGCCTCCTTCAATCAGTCGCGGAAATTCTGATATTGCAGGGGAAAATCGGTAATGCTCTTGCGCACCAGTGCGATGGTGTCTTGCAGCAGGTCGCGCTTGGCACCTGATACACGCACGGTGTCGCCCTGTATGCTGGCTTGCACCTTGAGCTTGCTGTCCTTGATGCATCTGACGATCTTTTTTGCCAGTTCAGTTTCCACGCCGGTCTTCACGGTCACGCTGCGTTTGACCTTGTTGCCCGACACTTTTTCGACATCGCCAATATCCAGACATTTAACGTCAACACTTCGCTTGGCCAGCTTTTGCGAAAGGATATCCTGCACCTGATCGAGCTGGAATTCAGTGTCGGCGTGAACCGTCAGCACATATTCAGCCTGCTCGACGCGCGCGTCCGAGCCCTTGAAATCGAAGCGGGTCGACACTTCCTTGTTGACCTGGTCGACCGCGTTGCGCACTTCCTGCTTGTCGACTTCGGAAACGATGTCAAAACTCGGCACGGTGTTACTCCTCTATATCCATCACAAACGATTGAAGGGGCAATCCCGTTTCATCGTGGAACTCGGCGGCGGCTGCCACCCCCAGGCGCGCCACAGCCTCGGCGTCGAGCGAAGGTGCGCGCCAGGCCGCATACATCGCGCCCAGCGCGTAAGGGCTGCCGCTGCCGTAGGCATAAAAGCGCGAAAACTCCTGCACCGTGCGATGGGCGGCCACACCAAAAATCCCTTTCGGATTGGCAATCAGCACATCCATGCGCGAGGATTCCAGGTCTTCTTCTTTGTCCTCGCCCGTCTGTAAATAATAGTGTTCCTTGAGGGCGCCGTGCAGGGTGTTCCATACGCTGAAGATTTCCGCCACCGAATCCAGCAGCGGCGGCGACTCCAGACCAGCAAAATAGTCCGTCAGAATCAGCTTGAAGGTCGCCGACCCGGTAATCGCGACGAAGCTGTCGCCCACGCGTATGATTTTTTCGTGGTTGGCCACGTAGGCGGCCGACTCCTTGCCGCCGCCCCATTTTGTCAGCGTGTCGGCCGCAATCGCGATGCGGCCATCCTTTTTGACGACGGTGACGGTGGTCATCGCCTACCCGAAATGGCAAACGTAGTGATACGGCTCGCCGCTCACTTCGATGTCGAAGCTCGAATTGCCCGGCACATTGAACGACTGCCCGGCGCTGTAGGTCTTCCACTCGTTCTCGTCCGCCAGCTTCACCCGGCATGTTCCCGCCACGGACTCCATGATTTCCGGCGCGCCGGTATTGAAGGTAAGCGCGGACGGCAGGATCACGCCGACCGATTTCTTGACGCCATCGGCAAGCGTGATGCTGTGCGACACGCACTTGCCATCGAAATACACGTTGGCCTTGGCGACAACCGACACATTGTTGAACTGGCTCATGCTAATCATCAATCCTGAAAAAATTCTTAACGTGCGTAGCGCTTCGCGGCGATCCGCAGGCGCAACGCGTTGAGTTTGATGAAGCCGTTCGCGTCGATCTGGTCGTAAGCGCCCGCGTCATCTTCGAAGGTGGCGATGGTGGAATCAAACAGGGAATCGGTCTTCGAGTCGCGCGCGACCACAATGACATTGCCCTTGTAGAGTTTGAGCCGTACCGTGCCGTTGACGTGTTCCTGCGTGTTGTCAATCAGCGCCTGCAGCGCAACCCGCTCGGGGCTCCACCAGTAGCCGTTGTAAATCATGGTCGCGTAGCGCGGCATCAGGTCGTCCTTCAGGTGGGCAACTTCGCGGTCGAGCGTAATCGACTCGATGGCGCGGTGTGCCTTCAGCAGGATGGTGCCGCCGGGCGTTTCGTAGCAGCCGCGCGACTTCATGCCGACGTAGCGGTTTTCCACCAGGTCGAGGCGGCCGATGCCGTGCTTGCCGCCGAGTTCGTTCAGCCTGGCCAGCACTTCATGCGCGCGCATGGCTTCGCCGTTGATCGCCACCACGTCGCCGTGCACGTAATCCAACGTGATGTACTCAGACGCGTCGGGTGCGTTTTCCGGCGACACGGTCCAGCGCCACATGTCTTCCTCGGCCTCGGCGCTGGGGTCTTCCAGGTGGCGGCCTTCGTAGGAAATATGCAGCAGGTTGGCGTCCATGCTGTACGGCGAGCCGCCCTGACGGTGCTTCATGTCGATCGGAATGCCGTGGGTTTCCGCATAGTTCAGCAGCTTCTCGCGCGACAGCAGATCCCACTCGCGCCAGGGGGCGATCACCTTGATGCCCGGCTTCAGGGCATAGGCACCGAGTTCGAAGCGCACCTGGTCGTTGCCCTTGCCGGTGGCGCCGTGGCAAATGGCGTCAGCGCCGGTTTCATTGACGATTTCGATCAGGCGCTTGGCAATCAGCGGCCGCGCAATCGAGGTGCCGAGCAGGTACTCGCCTTCATAGACGGTATTGGCGCGGAACATCGGGAAGACGAAGTCGCGCACGAATTCCTCGCGCAGATCGTCGATGTAGATCTGCTCGGGCTTGATGCCGAACTGCAGCGCCTTGGCGCGCGCCGGTTCAAGTTCTTCGCCCTGCCCGAGGTCGGCGGTGAAAGTCACCACCTCGCATTGGTAAGTGTCCTGCAGCCATTTCAGGATGACCGAAGTATCGAGGCCGCCGGAATAGGCCAGCACAACTTTTTTAATAGCGCTCATAGTGGTTTGCTTAGTGAGTTGATCCAGATGTGTTGGTGTCGATGACTTCGACCTGTCCAGGGAAACCACCGATTTTCAGGATGTCGAGATTGGTGGCCTGGCTGGCCTTTTCGATTTCGATGCCGACCACGCGGCCGTCCGCGGACATGTTGAGCACGATGCCCGCGTGGGCTTCCCACGTATGCGCCGGGCTTTCAGGACTGATCTCAACATAGAGCGAATCCATGTCCTTGAAGTAAGCAATATTCATATTCAGCTTTCAACCTTGCCGAGCAGCAAAAACTCCATCAGCGCTTTTTGCACATGCAGACGGTTCTCGGCTTCATCCCATACGACTGACTGCGGGCCATCGATGACTTCAGCGGTGACTTCCTCGCCACGGTGCGCCGGCAGGCAATGCATGAAGACAGCATCGGATTTCGCCACGCCCATCATCTCGGCATCGACCTGCCAGTCGGCAAAATCTTTCAGCCGTTCGTCGTTTTCAGCTTCCCAGCCCATGCTGGTCCACACGTCGGTGGTCACCAGATCGGCGCCGCGACAGGCATCCATCGGATCGGCAAAGCTCTCGAAATGGTCGGTTCCATACAAACCCGCGCGTTCCGGCTCGACTTCGTAGCCGGGCGGAGTCGACACATGCACATTGAAATCAAGCACCTCGGCCGCTTGCAGCCAGGTGTTGCACATGTTGTTGGAATCGCCGACCCACGCCACCGTCTTGCCCTGGATCGAGCCGTGATGCTCGATGAAGGTGAAGATGTCGGCCAGAATCTGGCATGGATGGTATTCATTGGTGAGACCGTTGATCACCGGCACGCGCGAGTGCGCGGCAAAACGCTCGATGATGTCCTGCTCAAAGGTGCGGATCATCACGATATCGACCATGCGCGAGATCACCTCGCCCGCGTCTTCCACCGGCTCGCCGCGCCCCAGTTGCGTGTCGCGCGTGTTGAGATAAATCGCCGAACCGCCCAGCTGATGCATGCCGGCCTCGAAGCTCAGCCGGGTGCGGGTCGAGCTTTTCTCGAAAATCATCGCCAGCGTGCGATCGGTCAGCGGGTGATACGGTTGATACCGTTTGAAGCGCGTCTTGATCACGCGCGTGCGTTCGAACAGATAAATCAGCTCGCTGCGCGACAGGTCCTTGAATTGCAGAAAATGCCTCAGCATCACGCCGCCTGCTGCAGATGGTTTTTGACCATGCCGGACACAGCCGCGACCAGCACATTCACTTCGGCGTCGCCGTAAATCAAGGGCGGGACAAGACGAATAACGGTGTCGGCGGTGACATTGATCAGCACCCCGGCATCACGCGCCACGGCTACCAATTCAGCACACGGACGATCGAGCTCAATCCCGATCATCATGCCCTCGCCGCGGATATCGACCACGCCCTGCACGCTGGCCAGCGCTTGCCGCAGACCGCTACGGATGGCTTCACCGCGCAGGCGCACGTTCTCCAGCAGGTTTTCTTCTTCGATCACATCCAGCGTCGCCAGCGCCGTTGCACAGGCCAGCGGGTTACCGCCAAAAGTCGAACCGTGGCTACCCGGCTTGAACACCTCGGCGGCTTCGCCGCGCGCCAGGCAAGCGCCGATCGGCACACCCGAACCCAGGCCCTTGGCCAGTGCCATCACGTCCGGCACCACGCCGGAATGCTGGAAACCGAACCAGGTGCCGGTGCGGCCGATGCCAGTCTGGACTTCATCCAGCATCAACAACCAGCCATGGGCGTCACAAATCTGGCGCAACCCGACCAGGAAATCCGGGGGCAACACATTGATACCGCCTTCGCCCTGCACCACTTCAACCAGCACCGCAACCACACTTTTATTGTGCTCCGCCACCTGGCGAATGGCTTCGATATCGCCAAACGGCACCCGTGCGAAACCTGACAGCAGCGGTTCGAATCCCGCCTGGATCTTGCGGCTACCCGATGCGGTTAGCGTTCCCATGGTGCGGCCATGAAAAGCCTTCTCCATCACGATGATGGTCGGCACTTCGATGCCCTTGCCATGGCCATACAGTCGCGCCAGCTTGATCGCCGCTTCGTTGGCTTCACAGCCAGAATTGCAGAAAAAGGCACGGTCCATGCCCGACAGCGCACATAGCCGCTCAGCCAGCTCTTCCTGTTTCGGGATGCGATACAGGTTGGAGCTGTGAATCAGGGCCGCAGCCTGTTCGCAGATGGCTTTGACCAGTTTGGGGTGGGCATGGCCAAGACCATTCACCGCCACGCCGGCCACCGCGTCCAGATAGCGCTTGCCGGACTCGTCCCACAAATAAGCGCCTTCGCCGCGCACGAAAGCGACTGGCTGGCGTGTATAGGTATTCATCAAATGTGTTGTCATGGCAGTCCTCAAGCAGGCTGTCCTGAAATGGCTGTTGTAATTACAGATGAAACAGCGAAATAGAAAACGGCGGCCTAAGCCGCCGTACTTGTCATGCAGCGCCTTGATTATAGGCTGAAAAGCGCCGAATGCGTCATCCCGGTTGCCATGAAGAACAGCATGGGAATCGACAGCATGGTATTGGTTCGCGAGGCCAGAAAGGCTATCCGGCGCGCCGCGTTCTTTTCGTCGTCGCTGGCGGGCGTCATGCCCAGAATCTTCTTCTGATTCGGCCAGATCAGCACCCACACGTTGAACAGCATGATGGTGCCGAGCCAGGCGCCGATGCCGATGGGGCCCATGCCGTTGCGCAGCAGGAAGGCATCGACAAAGAACGGCCCCAACAGCGCAGCGCCGGCAAGCCAGGTCACCAGTGCGGACCAGCGGAAGAACAGCAATGCGCGCGGTGCCACATGCTTGGTGATGCCGGCGGCGGTGCCATCGGCAGCCGCGTTTTTCAGCGCAGCCACCTGAACGAAGTTGAAGTAATACAGCAGGCCGATCCACATGACGCCTGCCATGAAATGGATCCAGCGGGACAGGGCGGAGACGATTTCGATGTTTTCCATTGCTTATTCCCCCTTAACCCAAAAAGTTTCTGGCAAAAACATACAGCACAGCGGTGAGCACAACGCCCGCAATGACCGTACCCCATAGTGAGTCCAACGGATTTTTCATGGTTCTCTCCTCCATTTTGAATTATTGAGTGAATGGTTGACCATTCTGGTCGAGTAAAGCAGAGCCAGTATCATCAAAATAGCGTATCCATGCAAGAGCCGCCTATCACTGCGCCCTATTTATTCGCGTGCTAAAATCCGGCAACTTCTTAGCGACCGCCCGCCCACTCATGGTTGACGCACCCAACACCGTCCCCTTCATTATTCGCGGCATCACCACCAAGGGCGCACGGTTCCGCCCCAGTGACTGGGCCGACCGACTGGCCGGTGCTTTCGCAAAAATCGACCCCAACAACCGCACCCGATACTCGCCCTACGTACAGCCCAGAGCGCTCGACGGAATCAACTGCATTATTGTGGACAAGAAACTCAGGGACACCGACCCCAACGCCTACCGGTTCCTGCAAACCTTTGCGGCCAGCAATGAATTACTGACCGAAAACGCTGATTGAGTATTCGATGCCAGATCGCCAGCAATAAAAAACGCCGCATTTGCGGCGTTTTTTATTGGGCAGCATCAGGATTAACCTGCGCGGCAACCCCTGTTCAAGCCATGCTTTTCACGGCCAGCGACAAACGGCTCTTATGACGCGAAGCCTTGTTCTTATGAACAATTTTCTTGTCGGCAATGCTGTCGATCACGCCCATTGACGCCTGGAAAACCTGTTGCGCAGCGGCTTTGTCGCCCGCTTCAATGGCTTTACGGACTTTCTTGATCGCGGTACGGAATTCCGAACGCTGGCTGATGTTGCTGTCGCGCTGAGCGCTGGCTTGACGTGCGCGCTTGCGCGCCTGGGCGG
>JADMKH010000127.1 GCA_018780025.1 Thiobacillus sp. | reverse complement strand
GGCCAGGCCCGTGTTGGCGCAGAAGCCGCCGGTGATGTAGTCGTGCATGATGATGGGCGCGCCGATTTCCTTGGCGTACTCGGCACGCTTGTACATCTCTTCCGGGGTCGAAGCGGTCACGTTCAGGTAGTGGCCCTTGCGCTCGCCGGTTTCGGCTTCGGCTTTCAGTGTGGCTTCCTGCACGAAATCGAAACGCTGACGCCAGCGCATGAACGGCTGGCTGTTAATGTTCTCGTCGTCCTTGGTGAAGTCCAGACCACCGCGCAGACATTCGTACACGGCACGACCGTAGTTCTTGGCGGACAGGCCCAGCTTTGGCTTGATGGTACAGCCCAGCATCGGACGGCCATACTTGTTCATGATGTCGCGCTCGACCTGGATACCCATGGGTGGGCCACCGCAGGTCTTGACGTAGGCGATCGGGAAGCGGATATCTTCCAGGCGCAGCGCACGCACGGCCTTGAAGCCGAACACGTTACCCACCAGCGAAGTGAACACGTTTACAACCGAACCCTCTTCGAACAGGTCGATCGGGTAAGCGATGAAGGCATAGAAACAAGCGTCGTCGCCCGGCACATCTTCGATGCGGTAGGCGCGGCCCTTGTAGTAATCCATGTCGGTCAACAGGTCGGTCCACACAGTGGTCCATGTACCCGTGGACGATTCTGCAGCAACAGCAGCAGCAGCCTCTTCACGGTCCACACCCGCCTGCGGGGTGATTTTGAAACACGCCAGGAGGTCGGTATCCAGCGGGGTGTATTCCGGCATCCAGTAAGTGTGCCGGTATTCTTTTACCCCGGCCTGATAGGTCTTCACTGCCATTATTTGCTCCTTAGCTTGCTGATTCAGACAAAAATTCCAAACCCTTAATACCTGGTTGCCTTGCTGCGCAAAACCAGGCCCTCAGGAAACCCTGAACAAAACCCCCTGCCATTGCGCTAGAGGACTTGTTCAAAGCTTCCTTTATTACTGAGCCATAGCCATAGAGGCCATAGCGGGACCGTAACCTTATCCGCTCGATTGCATAATTAACAATCGATATTCATAATGCAAAGCATAACCATCCCTTATTGTTGCTCCATGCACATCACCCTGCGCCAAATTCAGGTCTTCGAAGCGGCGGCCCGGCTGACCGGGTTTACCCGTGCCTCCGAAGAACTGCACCTGTCCCAGCCCGCTGTTTCCATGCAAATCCGGCAACTTGAAGAGCAGGCCGGGATGCCGTTATTCGAGCAGATCGGCAAGAAAATCCGGCTGACCGATGCAGGGCGCACTTTTTACCGTCACGCACAGGGGATACTGGCCCAGGTCCAGGAAGCCCAGCTCGAACTCGAAGAAATGCGCGGCGTCCGCCGCGGTCAATTAAATATTACGGTTGCCAGTACGGCTAATTATTTTGCCCCTCGCCTCCTCGCCACATTCTGCCAGCGCTATCCCGGGGTCAAGGTCAGCCTGGATGTGAGCAATCGGGAGCATATTCTCACGCAATTAAGCGATTCTGACAAAGATCTTGCGATCATGGGTCAACCTCCTGAAGAATCCAATCTGGTGGCTCACCCCTTCATGGAAAACCCGCTGGTGGTGATTGCCGCGCCGAACCATCCGATGGCGAGTGAACACGCCATTCTGCCTGCGCGCCTGACCGACGAGAGCTTCATCAGCCGCGAGCCCGGATCGGGTACGCGCATGGCCGCCGAGCGTTTCTTTGACGCGGCGGGAATCCGCCTCGCCACCGCCATGGAAATGAGCAGCAACGAGGCCATCAAGCAGGCTGTGCAAGCCGGCCTGGGCCTGGGGGTGGTCTCCATTCACACCCTTGAAATGGAACGTGCTCTAGGCCGCCTGGCGATACTCGACGTACAAGGATTCCCGATCCTGCGTCACTGGTATGTCGTGCACCGTCCAGCCAAGCGTTTTTCGGCTGTTGCACAGGCTTTTCTCGATTTCGTCATGACCGAAGCCGGCAGCCTGCTGGCGCAACCCCGGGCTGAAGTCAACGCAACCTGATCAATTTGCGAACTTCTCGCGTCGCAGCACCTGCGTATCCGACACAAAACACGCCAGGTGATGACCACGCTTCATCAACTTTTCAACATCGATCATCACTTCATCCAGCTTGGCTTCGGTCACGATCAGCATGAACAGGATATTGCTGCCGCCTTCCAGCACGCCGGTCTGCAAGCCCGCACTCCCGGCGCCGCGCGCTTCCAGAATGGTATAACCGGAGGTGTCATGCGCATTGGCAATATCAATCAGCCGCTCTTCGAGCGTTGCGTTGGCGATGATATTGATGAGCTTCATGGGATGAAATTGAGCCATGCGCTAGCCTTTATTTGAAATCAACCAGTTCACCCACCCGTCAGGCGGGCAGCGAAATAATGGTAAAGCGGGATGCCGACGATCACGTTGAACGGAAACGTCACCCCGAGCGACAAGGTTAAATAATAGGACGGATTGGCTTCCGGGATGGCCAGGCGCATGGCCGGCGGCACTGCGATGTAGGACGCCGAAGCGCCTAACACAGCCACCAGCATGGTGCCGCCCATGCCGAATCCTAGCCAATAGTGGCCAACCAGCAACCCGGCCGCGCCCCCGATCAGGGGCATCAACACGCCAAACGCAACCAGAAACCAGCCGACTCGCCTGAATTCGCCAATGCGCTTGCCGGCCTCCATCCCCATTTCCAGCAAAAACAGCGATAACGCGCCCATGAACAGCGTGCTGAAAAACGGCGTGATCGTGGACAGGGAATCGGGCTTGACGACAAATCCGATCACCATGCCGCCAAACAGCAGGATCACGCTGCCGTTGGTAAACGCATCGCGCAACAGTTCACCCATGTGGTTTTCGCGTGCATTCTCATCTTGATGTGTCGCGCTACCCCGCGAAAACCGGGCCAGCAACAGGCCGACGATAATGGCCGGCGACTCCATGATGGCCAGCATGATGACGGGATAGGATTCGTACGTGATTTGCTGCGCGTTGAGATACGCGATCGCAGTCAGAAACGTGCCCGCGCTGACCGAACCGTAGTGCGCAGCGATCGCTGATGCGTTGAGTTTGTCGAGCCGACCGGCCAGCAGTATCACATACGCCACAATCGGCAGCCCAAAGCCCAGAACCAGCGCTGCAATGACGGCCTCAACCGCTTCGCCCAGCTGCGCATGCGAGAGCTCGATGCCCCCTTTCAGACCGATACCAATAAGCAGGTAGATCGACAGCGCCTTGGCCAGTTCGGGCGGAAACTTGAGGTCGGACTTGACCCCCTGCGCCAGAAACCCCAGGGCAAAGAATAAAACCGCCGGTATCAGCAGATTGCTTACATCCATCGCAGCTCCCCCGCGTCGGCCCGGGTTTCCGGGCGCGCGTATGGTTAAGGTGTCGGTCCGTCTTCTCTGCCGTTCTGGCAGAACGTCCGCTACACCTTAAGCAAAAAGAGCCATCATTAACAATGAATGCTGATGATCAAAACCATCAGTTTGTCTTATATATAAAAGATCGGGGAAATCAGGCGGCTTCGCGCAGATAGGCCTTGATGGCGGCCATGACCGCTTCGGACTTGATAACCAGACCCAGATCGATCATCTCCGACCCCATCACTGTGGGCTGCTGGTTGTTGGGCGGCACCGGAAGCGACACCAGCCGATTGGCCTCTTCGCGGAAGAACACCGCAGCGACCACGCCGGCGAAGAGGAATTTTTTGCCGCCACCCGATTGCGCCGGGCGCAAGGAATCCGGCTGATAAACAAAAACCGGGCTGCCGCTGGAGCCGGGATAGACCGCCGCATCGATCAGAAACTCCGGACGGCCTTCGAAATTCAGCTCCATCGGTGTGGCGGTGGTGCCGCGCCGCATGATCGGCATCAGGTTGACCTGATCCCACACCCCGCTGGGGTAGCCGATGAAAATCACCTGCTCCATCGCATCGAGCGCGCGCAAGGCTGCGGCATCGGGCACCAGATGGCTGTCAATCGCGTGGTAATACAACTCGGCGCCCTGATCGCGCGCCGCCTGCTCCAGCGGGCGCAACGGAATAATGGCGAGGTCCACCTCCGGGTCCGGGTGCAGAAACCAGGCGTGCGAAAAGTCGTTGATGTTGATTTGAAAGCGTTCGCCCAATGCCGGCTGGCCGTGTTTTTTCTGGGTAAACACCAGGCCGCCGCTGCGCACGCCCTCAACCAGATGGCGGTTGGTGACGACGAAGGTGTGCACGCCGCTGCTCGAAGCATGGCTGAACACGAAAGCGGTTCCGGAGCCCTCGCTGCCGTCCTCCAGCACCGTATCGACGCGGATGGTGTTGAACAGCAGCTTCTTGGTAATGGAATTGATTTCCAAGGCGAGGCTCCGGTCAGGCCGCTGCTGCCGGTTTCACCGGGCAGAACAGGTCGCCCTTGGCGATATCGCCCAAGCGTTCGTAAATGGCGGCAATCGCCTGGTCCTCGGTCGGGAAAATATTCTCCTGGCCTAGCAACTCAAACAGGCCCGTGTTGCGCATCACGTCCAGCACCTGTTTTTTCAGGCCCGAAAACACCAGGGTAATGCCCGCTTCTTTCAGGCGGTCAATCAGATGGTGCACCACTTCCTCGCCCGAGGCGTCCAGCTGGTTGATGGCGTCGCCCACGATTAGCACATATTTGGCCTTGGGACGCTCGGCCAGTCCTTCCAGCACCGCATCCTCAAAATAGGAGACGTTGGCGAAATACAGCGAGCCGTCGTAGCGCAGCGCCATGATGTGTTCGCTGGTCGGCATGTCCGGATTGACCTTGATGTCGCGCAGCGTGCCATCGGTATAACGCCCCAGCAGCGCCACCCGCGGTTTCATGGTGCGCAGCAGGAACAGCACGATCGCCAGCCCCGCGCCAATCAGAATGCCGTTGTCCAGATGCGGCGCAAACAGGAGGGTGGCGATAAAAGTCACGATGGCGGCGGCGCCGTCGTGCTTGTGCGTATGCCAGGCGTGCTTGACGCCTTCGATATTGACCAACCCACCCACGGCCATGATGATGATGGCGGCCAGCACCGCCTGCGGCAGGTGATACAGCATGGGGGTCAGGAACAGCAGGGTGACCAGCACGATCACCGAGGTAAACACCGACGACAAGCCCGAGGTCGCGCCCATGTTGGCGTTCACCGCTGTTCGCGAAAACGAACCTGAAGACGGGTAGGCCTGCGAGAAACTGCCCACGATGTTCGCCACACCCTGGCCGATCAGCTCCTGATTCGGATTCAGGCGCTGCTTGGTTTTGGAGGCCACTGCCTTGGCAATTGAAATTGCCTCCATGAAGCCGACCAGCGAAATCACCAATGCGGCTGACAGCAACGCGCCCAGCTTGTCCATATTCAGCGTCGGCGCCGATATCGCCGGCAGCCCTTCCGGCACGGTTCCAACCACTTCACCGCCGCCGACCAGCTTGAACTCACCGTCCCTGGTGACCTTGCGAATCCGGTATTGGGTCGAATCCAGATTGATACCCTCAGGCGCCTCGCCCACCGGGTAAATCGCAACCGTCTGGTCGTCCTCATCGACCTGTCGCACAACCAGGATCCGGCTCATGGCCTTGCGCGCATCGCTGGAGGTCTTTTCCGCACCATCAAGCGCCAGGTTAGTCAACGCAACTTCTGCATCGAGCTTGACGGCATCAATGCTGCCTTGCCCGGCCGCCTTGACTGCGGCATTGAGCGCTGCATTTTTTGCAGCAATTTCATTGTTCAGCCGATCCACTTCGGCGACGGCCACCACCACTTTGTCGACCTGCGCACGCAATTCGGCATCAGCCACATGCGCGGCCACACCCTTCGCGTTTTGCTCAAACCCGACCGCCCACGAAATCAGCGTCGACAACACCACCGCAATCAACACCCCCGGCATCCTCGGCGCGTATTTTTTCAGCCCCCATATCAGCGCCATCGCACCCACGCCCATGGCCAGCGTCGGCCAATGCGCGTCGCCTGCCTGCTTGAAGACACCGATGATGTCATTGATGAAGGACTCGGTGCGCGGCATCGACACGCCAAGCAGCTTGGAGAGTTGCGATAAACCAATGATGATCGCTGCCGCGTTGGTGAAACCGACAATGACAGGATGCGACAGGAAGTTAACGATGACGCCCAGCTTGAACACGCCCAGCGCCAACTGAATCAGGCCCACCAACAAGGTCAGCATGATGGCCAGCGCGATGAAGTCTTCGCTTCCAGGCGGGGCAAGGGTCGCCAGCGCCGATGCGGTCAGCAGGGACACCACCGCCACCGGGCCGGTCGCCAGCTGATTGGACGAACCAAACATCGCCCCG
Organism: Thiobacillus sp.; assembly: GCA_018780025.1. GTDB lineage: Bacteria > Pseudomonadota > Gammaproteobacteria > Burkholderiales > Thiobacillaceae > Thiobacillus. Next base: position 11,388 of record JADMKH010000127.1, on the reverse strand, counting down.
ATCGCCACCGGCAGGAACGCTGCGTACAAGCCGTAATATGCCGGCAAACCGGCCAGCTGCGCATACGCCATCGATTGCGGGATCAGCACCAGCGCAACGGTCAGGCCGGCCAGGAAATTGATCTTGACCGCGTCCGATTTCAACGGAAACCAGCTCAAAAAAGGAAGGAAACGGGCAAATCGATTCAGCGGAGATTGCATGGCGGCAAGTCGATCAAATCCCGCGCTGGCTGCGCGGAACGGGTTATAAAAGGATAACTTGTTATTATATCAGCAAACCCTAATCACCTTACCCGACCCTCCAGGCATGTTCTCCAACCCTTCCGGCATCACGCGCGCGCTGCAATCCTTCCGTATCGAGAACCAGGCGCTGTGTTACAGCAATTTCATTCCAAAACTCTATAACTGGTGCCTCAAACTGGGGTTTACGCGCGACAGCATCATGCCCTCGCGCGCCTTTTGCTCGGACGAAAGCCAGGGCGTACCCATCATCCTGCTGGCCAAGCATTTTGGCGTGTTTCCGTTCAACCACGGTCGCGTGGGCGGCATCGTATCGGTCGATCGCCATGGCCCGCATGCCGATCACGGCAAGGACCTGATGCTGCTGCAATCCAGCCACGTTGGCCACGATCCGGAAACGGGCGAATTCGGTGTGTATCGGCGCCTGCACACTGAAAACGCCCACAACAGCTGCAGCTGCGGCAAGATCGGCTTCATTCTCGAGTGGTATCGCACCGAATATCGCTACGCGCGTGAAAACGTCCGCCTGACGCGTTTTGACGGACAGCCCGTGGTGCTGGTCGATAACCTGCTGCTCAACACCGAGCGCAAGCAAGGACTGTTTCTCAACCTTGAGCGGCTGGTTCAACACGATGCTGCGGGTAAATTTTTCACCCTCAACACCCTCAGCACGGCCTACGCGCTGCCGGCGGCCGATGCGCTGATTGAACGCCTGGGTATAGCGTCGTGGCCCGAGCACGGCAGTGTCGAGCTAGGGGGCCGGCTTGCGCCCGAGGATTTTTACTTCAAGCACATTTTCGCCAACCACGACCCCTTCCAGGATCAGCTCGAACGCAACATGCTGGCGCCGATGCCCTGGATCGTCAGCGCGAAGCATCCCTTGCTGACCGCGGCCTGCGTCAACACCCAGGCCGAGTTCGACCGAACCTACCGCAGCCTGGCCCACAACCCGGCCATGCACGACAAGAACATGCTGTTCATTTCCGGTATCAACATCGATCTGTCACCCACCGACCAGAGCCACTTCCCGCTGACCCAGTTTGTGCCGTGGGCCGCTTACCTCCACCTCGCCGATGGCACCCGCCAGATTCTCGAACAGGATGAGTTGCTCGACACGCTGGCCGGCATGTCCGCCGACAATCCCAACCAGATATGCTTCGACGAATCAATCGAAATCATGAGCAATGTTCCCAAGGTGCGAATCCAGCTCTGAACCACTCCCGATCCAGGCGCGCAGGTCTTTCTGCTGGACAAACTCCGGCGCGCCGCCGTAACATCCAGCCGTCGGGGTACCAGCCCCCCGGCATGTGGGCTCTGCGCTCCCAAGACGGTGTCCCGTCCAAGTCTGGTTTTTATCCTTGCCTATTGGAGCACGACACTTGGACACCGCACCCATATCCGCACCCGCGCCCGTCACCCTGGGCGAAGCTTTCAAATATTGGCTCAAACTCGGCTTCATCAGCTTTGGCGGCCCCGCCGGCCAAATTTCGATGATGCATCAGGAGCTGGTGGAAAAGCGCCGCTGGATTTCCGAACACCGCTACCTGCACGCGCTCAATTTCTGCATGCTGCTGCCCGGCCCGGAAGCCATCCAGCTGGCCATTTACATCAGCTGGCTGATGCACGGCGTGAAAGGCGCGATCATCGCAGGCGTGTTGTTTTTCATGCCTGCCTTTCTGCTGCTGTCGCTGCTGGCGGGGGTGTATCTCGCCTGGGGCGACGTGCCGCTGGTGCAGGGCATCTTTTACGGTATCAAACCCGCCGTGGTGGCGATTGTGCTGTTCGCCGCCTGGCGCATCGGCTCGCGCGCGCTGAAGAACGAAGTGCTGTGGGGGATGGCCGCGCTGGCCTTCATCGGCATCTTTGTATTCGATATCGGCTTCCCGTGGATCGTGCTGGCTGCGGCGATTCTGGGTGCCATCGGCGGCAAGCTCATGCCGGCCAAGTTCAAGAGTGGTGGCGGTCACGGCGCCTCCAGCAAGCAATACGGCCCGGCGCTCATCGACGACGACACGCCCACGCCGGCCCATGCCCAATTCTCCTGGGCCAAACTGGCCATCACGGTTACCGTGGTCGTGGCCATCTGGCTGGCTGCGATGTTTGCCCTGCGCGGCAATCAGGCGCTCGCCGACATGGGCATCTTTTTCACCAAGGCCGCGTTCCTGACCATTGGCGGCGCCTACGCCGTGCTGCCCTATGTGTATCAGGGCGGCGTCGAGCACTACGGCTGGCTGACCGGTCCGCAGATGATGGACGGCCTGGCCCTGGGTGAAGCCACGCCGGGACCGTTGATCATGATCGTCACCTGGGTGGGCTATCTGGGCGGCGTGGCCAAGGGCGTGTTCGAGAATCCCGTTGCGGCCGGCCTCGCAGGGGCGGCGGCGGCGACCTTCTTTACCTTCCTGCCGTCTTTCCTGTTTATCCTGACCGGCGGCCCGCTGGTGGAAGCCACGCGCGGCGAACTCAAGTTCACCGCGCCGCTAACGGGCATTACCGCTGCGGTTGTAGGCGTGATTCTGAATCTGGCGGTATTCTTTGCCTGGCACACCTTCTGGCCGCACGCCACCGCCGAGGCGCCATTCACCGGCGTGTTCGACTGGTTCCTGGTCATCGTCGCCGTCGCCTCGTTCGTCGCGCTATGGAAATACCAGGCCGACATCATGAAAGTCATCGGCGTGTGCGCGCTGCTTGGCCTGGCGTATTCGTTTGCAATGTGAGGACAAAATGGAAACCAAACCCCAACCCCTAAAGCGCTGCGGATGTGCCAGCCCCACCGAGAAATGTCCGGATGCGCCGCGCACTGTCAAGGCAACCGAATTCAACCCCGACACTGTTTTGGTGTTCGACGTGCGCCGTGAGGCCGATTTCGCAGCATCTGCCGAAATCATTCCCGGCGCCATGTGGAAAAACCCGGAGAAAATCGACATCTGGGTCAACGCCCTCCCGCGAACGCTCGACGTAGTGATTTACTGCGTCCGCGGCGGCGGCGTGTCGAACAGCGTAGTCGACCGCCTGCAAGCCGAAGGGGTCAAAGCCCGCTTCATCGAAGGCGGCATTGAGGCGTACAAAGCGGCGGGCGGCAAGGTCATGGCTAAATGACTGCAATGAAATGCCCGGTCACGGCCTGACGATTTACGACGCTTATTTCGCCTGGATTAAACACGCACGGGGCGAGTCGCGCAGCTGGACGGTTCCCCGGGGCTCATTTACCCATCCGGGTAGTTGACTAATTTACTGGGTTATTCTATCGTGTGGCGTTGAGTACATTCATTAGCAAGGACGAAACATGGAACGCGAAATCAACGGCAAAATGGTCGAAACCGATCCCGAAGGCTATCTGGTCAACCTGGAAGACTGGTCTGAAGAACTGGCCGTCGCACTGGCCAAGGATGACAACCTGGAACTGGGCGAAAACCACTGGAAGGTCATCCACCACATGCGTGACCAGTTTTCCCAAAACGGTACCGCCCCCAACCTGCGCTTTCTGCAAAAAGGCCTGAAGGAAGAGTTTGGCGCCGAGTGGGGCGACAAGAAATTCCTGTTCGACCTGTTCCCTTTTGGTCCCGCCAAACAGGCCGGCCGTTACGCTGGCACCCCGAAGCCGACCGGTTGCGTATAGAGCGCGGCTGTTGACGCTTTAGCGGCCATACAACCACGGCCTGCCCATTGCGGGTAAAAGACCGTCTCAGTTTCGTCAAAAGCCCCGCTTGTGCGGGGCTTTTTGTTTATGTCGCACGTCTCCGCGTTAAAATGCCGCCTTTCACACGCCTGGGATCAACACAATGAGCGCACCTCAAGTGGGAGTGGTGATGGGGTCTTCCAGCGACTGGGAGGTGATGAAACACACGGCGATGCTGCTGAAACAGCTGGGCATCCCCTTCGAGGCCAAAGTGGTATCCGCGCACCGCACGCCGGATCTGCTCTACGACTACGCCGCCAGCGCCGAAGCGCGCGGACTCAAGGCCATCATCGCGGGCGCCGGCGGCGCGGCGCATCTGCCAGGCATGATTGCGGCCAAGACCATCGTGCCGGTGCTGGGTGTGCCGGTGCCGTCGAAATACCTCAAGGGCATGGATTCATTGCTGTCGATCGTGCAGATGCCGAAGGGTATCCCGGTCGCCACCTTTGCCATCGGCGAGGCGGGGGCAGCCAACGCGGCGCTGTTTGCGGCGGCTCTGCTCGCTCGTTATGACAGCAAATTGGCCACGCAGCTCAACGACTTCCGCAAAGGCCAGTCGGATTCAGTGATGGGGATGGAACTGCCGGATGTCGAGTAAATCATTGCCTATTCTCCCCGGTGCCACCTTAGGCATACTCGGCGGCGGCCAGCTCGGCCGCATGTTCACGCTCGCTGCGCGCACCATGGGCTACAAGGTCATGGTGCTCGACCCCGATGCGGCCAGCCCTGCGGGCCAAATGGCTGATGTATACGTGCAGGCTGATTACACCGATCCCGCTGCGCTGAAGAAGCTTGGCGACAACTGCGCGGCCATCACCACCGAATTCGAAAATGTACCGGCCGCGAGCTTGATTGAACTCGCACGCCATTGCCGAGTATCGCCCGGCGCGGATGCCGTCGCCATCGCCCAGGATCGCAGTCATGAAAAAACCTGGCTGGCCGACAATGGCTTTGCCACCGCGCCCTTTGCGTTGATCAACAGCGAGGCCGATCTCGACGCCGCGCTGACCCGAATCGGCACGCCGGCGCTCCTGAAAGTGTCGCGCTTCGGCTACGACGGAAAAGGCCAGACCCGCATCGGCTCGCTCGATGAAGCGCACGCAGCGTTTCGGGAGTTCGATGCCCAGCCCTGCGTGCTGGAAGGATTCGTCAAGCTGGAATGTGAAGTCTCGGTGGTGCTGGCGCGCGACGATGCCGGCCGGTGCGAACTGTTCCCCATTGCCGAAAACCGCCACGACAACGGCATCCTCGATGTTTCCATCGTCCCCGCCCGCGTGTCCGACACGCTCGCGCAACAGGCGCGTGAAATTGCGCGATCGGTCGCCGGCAAGCTGAACTATGTTGGCGTCATGGCGGTGGAGTTTTTCATTACCGAAGATGGCTTGTTGATCAACGAAGTCGCCCCGCGCCCCCACAATTCGGGTCACTACACGCTGGATGCCTGCGTCACCGACCAGTTTGAACAGCAGGTGCGCGTCCTATGCGGCCTGCCGCTGGGAGACGCTCGCCTGCTGTCGCCGGTGGTGATGCTCAACATCCTCGGCGACCGCTGGAACACCAACGGCCCGCACTGGGACACGCTGCTGGCGCATCCCAACATCAAGCTGCACCTTTACGGCAAGCAGACTGCCCGACCGGGACGCAAGATGGGGCATTGCACCGTGCTGGACGCCGATCTGGACGCGGCACTGCAACTGGCCGAACAGATGCGCAATGCGCTATAGCGCATCCATCGACACCAGTCGCCTCGGCGCACTCGCGCTGACTGTTGTTCTATCGAGCGCCTGCGCAGCAGAAAGCGCTGGGCAGCAGGCCATACACATCGGCCCGCATGCGTTCCTGGTCGAAGTCGCGGCCACCCCGCAACAGCGGGAACGCGGCCTGATGGGCCGCACCCGTCTTCCCGAAAATGGCGGCATGCTGTTTGTTTTCGACGACGCGGGGCGGCACTGTTTCTGGATGCGCAACACGCCGCTACCGCTGTCGATTGCGTTTATTGATGATGCCGGTCGCATCGCAAATATTGCCGACATGCAGCCACATACCGACACCTTGCATTGCCCCGCGACAGCAATCCGTTACGCACTGGAAGTCTCTCAGGGCGGATTTGCGCAACGCAGAATTGTTGCCGGCGTCCAGGTGGATGGCTTGCCGCAATAGGCTGGCACTCCATTCACGGCGCGATGGAGTGAATGTTCAGTTCCACCTGCTTATTTTTGTCGTCGCTGCTCAACACCCGCACCGGCAGGTAATGCCGGTCGACGGCCAGCCAGACTTCAAAGCGGCCATCACGCTCATCCGCCACCCGTGCCAGATGAAGTGCGCGCAGTGAACCCACCGCAGTTTCCACAACCGCTTCCCCGAGCACGGCATACGTGTAGTCGCGCAGTTTCTTGCCATTGAATACCGTGTACGTCAGTCGGTCTCCGGAAGGCGGCGCGGTGAGCGCCAGATGGAAAAACAGGCTGAGCACATCCTGCACCTCGCCCTGATACGCAAAATGTCGCGGTGCCCCTTTGGCCGGATTGAGCGTGAGATGGCCTTGCGCCGCATCGAACCGCGCACTGCTGCGTTTGTCGCCGCGCTGGTCCCAGAATTCTTCAGGCTGCAAACCGTAAGGGGTGATGCGACCCCGGCTGGTCTGCACGAACTTTCCGCGGTAAAACATACCGGCGAGGCCGGTGGCTTCGGCCACGCTGATCAAGGTATAGCGTTGCCCGCCTTCGTTAACCCAAACCATGGACTGTTCGCCTGACGCCACCCCGTAATTCACCTTGAACCGCATATCGATGCGGGCGGGTAAAGGATTCAGCGGGGGTGGCGCCTCCTCAACAGAGTCCGGCGCCTTCGGCTCAAGCCGCTCTGGATCAGGTGGCGCGATAGGTGCCGCATCAACATTCACGACGGGTTCGACCGATGCGGACAGCTTGTCGGGATCAGTTGGAACAACGACAGCCGGGGCGGCTTGCTGCGCCGGACTTTCAACCTGGGGAGGAGCACGATAAACGGGGGCGGCGGAAACGGCAGCTGGGGCGACCTGTGGTGAGGGAACGGAAACCAGCCGGGCTTCGAAGGGCAGGAACGCAGCAGGCAGCCCCTCCATCGGCAACACCCAGTTCACCCGCCCCATCAGGATGACATGCAACAACAGCGACACGCCCAACGCCAGCCACCACGGGCGCAGGCTCCGCCCCATGCTTCAGTCCTTCACGCTGGCGCGCACCAGGCGCTGTTCGAGGGTGACGCCGTCTTCGCTCACGCGAACCTGCACCGGCAAGTTGTTGCGCGCAGGGGCAACCCATACGGTGACGGCTTTTTCGTCTGGCTTATCCGTAATCCGCTGATACTGTTGGGTGTTGAGTGTTCCCAGCGGCGTCTGGATGGCGCCGCCCTCACTCCGTGCATAGCGGTAGTCATGCAAGTCACGGCCGCTCACCACCTGCAGGCCAAAAGCGGCCGGCTGTTTGGGCAAGAACATGAATTGGTAGAGCTGGGAAAGCTGATCCTGCGCCCCATTCTGCAGCCCATTGGCCTGGTGCGATTCACCCTTGTAGCTGTAATCAATGCTGCGTTGCTTCCAGTCGAGGCGCGCGGTCGCCAGTTTGTTCGGCGCATCGCTGCGGGCGTGCTGGAACCGGGTGGGTCGCAGGCCTTGCGATGTCACCATGCCCACGCTTTCGAGGCGGATGTTGCCCGGCCACAGTAATTTGAGCGGGCCGGTCGCGCGGGTCTCGCTGACGAGGGTGTAGCGGCTGCCGCTGCGGGTGAAGGTATCGGTCACCTGCCCCAGTTTTTGGCCGTTGCGGTAGAGATCGTATAGCAGGCTCATTTGCGACGGCCCGGCTGCGTGAGCCGGGGTGACGACCAGACTGACAGCCAGCAAAAGGGGTTTGATCATGCTCACACTCCAGTGGATAACACAGACTGTGACGTCAAATCGTCCTTCAAGTTTACGCAGCTGTCGTTATTGACCAGTCGGCCCTCGGCAAACCAGCGGATGGCTTGCGGGTAAATCCGGTGTTCCTGCGCCAGCACGCGCGCGGCGAGGGTGGTTGCCGTGTCGTCTGCCCGCACCGGCACCGCCGCCTGAATGACGATGGGGCCGTGATCGAGCTGCGCGGTGACGAAATGGACCGTGCAGCCGTGGATTTTCACCCCCTCGGCCAGCGCGCGCTCGTGGGTTTTCAGTCCGGGGAACATGGGCAGCAGCGAGGGATGGATGTTCAGCAGGCGGCCTTCAAAGCGGGCGATGAAGGCCGGGCTGAGGATGCGCATATAGCCGGCCAGCACCACCAGATCGGGCTGATGACGCTCGATTTCGTCGGCCAGCAGCACATCGAAGGCTGCGCGATCAGGATGCAAGGTATGGTCGAGCGCGACGGTACTCAGGCCGTGTTCTCGCGCAAACGCCAGCCCTGCCGCCTGCGGCCGGTTGCTGATGACCGTCACGATTTCAATCGGCAGCTTTGCCCCGACGATCGCCTGAAAATTGCTGCCACGCCCGGACAGCAGCACGACCACGCGGCAACTCACGAATAAATCACCTGCTCCACACCGTCCTCACGCGCGACGATTTCACCGATCTGCCACACGGTTTCGCCGCTGGCCTGCAGATGCGCCATCGCCGCCCCGGCGTCGGCTGCAGCCACCACGATGCACAGGCCGATGCCGCAATTGAAGGTGCGCAGCATTTCGTCCGGCGTGACATTGCCGGCCTGTTGCAGCCAGTCGAACAGCGGCGGGCGTGTCCACGCGGCCTGATCGACGCGCGCGGCAAGGTTTTCCGGCAGGCAGCGCGGCAGGTTGCCGGTGATGCCGCCGCCGGTGATGTGGGCCATGCCCTTGACGTCCAGTTTTTCAATCAATGCCAGCACCGGCTTCACATAAATCCGTGTCGGCTCCATGACCGCATCGGCAAACGGGCGGCCATGAAAGTCGGATTTCAGCCCGATATGGCTGATGTCGATCAGCTTGCGGATCAACGAATAGCCATTGGAATGCGCGCCGCTGGAAGCCAGCCCCAGCACCACGTCGCCCGGCGCAATGGTTTGTCCGCCGATGACTTTGGATTTTTCCACCACGCCGACGGCGAAGCCGGCCAGGTCGTATTCGCCATCCGGGTACATGCCGGGCATCTCGGCGGTTTCGCCGCCGATCAGCGCGCAGCCGGCCTGTTCGCAGCCGCTGGCAATGCCGGCGATCACCGCTTCGGCGGTGTCGAGACTCAACTTGCCGGTGGCGAAATAATCGAGGAAGAACAGCGGCTCGGCGCCCTGCACCAGAATGTCGTTGACGCTCATGCCCACCAGATCGATGCCCACGGTGTCGTGGCGGTTGAGCTCGAACGCCAGTTTCAGCTTGGTGCCGACGCCGTCGGTGCCGGCGACCAGCACCGGCTCCTTGAATTTCTTGGACACTTCGATCAGCGCGCCAAACCCGCCAATGCCGGCCAGCACTTCGGGACGCATGGTGCGTTTGGCCAGGGGCTTGATGCGCTCGACCAGTGCATCGCCGGCGTCGATATCAACACCGGCATCTTTATAGGAAATGGAAGACACGCCCGACTCCAGAATCAAAAATACGGTATTTTACCGCCTATGGACCCTATCCGCCGCCCCGCCCTTCCCGGCAACATCCCCTGGCTTGTGTTCCTTGCGCTGCTGGTCATGGGCGGACTGGTTTACGCGCTCGGCCCGATCCTCACGCCTTTCCTCGCCGGCGCCCTGCTGGCGTACATTTTCGACCCGCTGGTCGACCGGCTGGAAGCGCGCGGCCTGTCGCGCGGGACCAGCACCGCCCTGGTCATCGTGCTTGCAGGACTGGTGCTGTTCACCCTGCTGTTGATTGCGCTGCCGCTGTTTCAGGGCCAGTTCGCCGAACTGTCGCAGCGCGTGCCCGCCGCCCTTGATCTGCTGCAAACCCGTTTTCTGCCCTGGCTGCAACACACTTTCGGCATCACGATCGCCCCCAATCTGGACGCGCTCAAAACCTGGCTCACCGAAAAAGCCGCACAAAACAGCGCCGACTGGCTACCGACGCTGCAAACCGGCGCCCTCGCCATCGTCGGCGTGCTGGCCAATTTGCTGCTAATCCCGGTGGTGATGTTTTATTTGCTGAAGGATTGGGACGTGATGGTTGCGCGGGTGGCGGCGCTCATGCCGCGCCCATGGATGGGCGCCGCCGCCCGCGTGGCGCGCACGATGGACGCGGTGGTCGGCGAGTTCCTGCGCGGGCAGATGGCCGTCATGGTCGCCTTGTCCGCCTATTACGCGCTGGCACTGTGGGCGGCCGGGCTGGATTACGCGCTGCCGATCGGCATTCTCACCGGCGTGCTGTCGTTTGTGCCCTTTCTCGGCTTTGGTCTCGGCATGATCCTGGCGCTGCTGGTGGCGCTGCTGCAATTCGCCGACTGGAGCGGAGTGGCCTGGGTGGCGGGCATCTACCTCGCCGGGCAGATACTGGAAAGCTATGTCATCACCCCGCGCCTGGTCGGTGAACGGGTGGGCTTGCACCCGGTGGCGATCATTTTCGCGCTGGCCGCGTTCGGCCAGTTGTTCGGTTTTGTCGGCGTGCTGCTGGCGGTGCCGCTGGCTGCCGTGTTGCTGGTCGCGCTGCGCGAATTGCGCGGCGTCTACGAGGCCAGCGCCTTCTATCGCGGCGGCTATAATGCCGGCTCTTTCGACCCTGCGCTTCCTGCCATGTCTGCCCCCCTTCTCGAATCCCACATCACCTCCCTGCCGCTGGTTCACACGGGCAAGGTGCGCGACATCTATGCTGTCGGCGACGACAAGCTGCTGATCGTCACCACCGACCGCCTTTCGGCGTTTGACGTGGTGATGCCGACGCCCATCGCGGGCAAGGGCGAAGTGCTGACCCAGGTATCGGCCTTCTGGTTCGATAAACTGAAAGCCATCGTGCCAAGCCAGGCGCTCGATATCGCGCCGGAATCGGTGGTCGCGGAAAACGAACGCGACCAGGTGGCCGGCCGCGCCATCGTGGTCAAAAAGCTCAAGGCGCTGCCGGTCGAAGCCATCGTGCGCGGTTATCTGGTGGGATCGGGCTGGAAGGAATATCAGGGCAACCAGTCGGTGTGCGGCGTCAGTCTGCCCGCCGGACTCAAGCTGGCCGACCGCCTGCCCGAGCCGATTTTCACGCCGTCTACCAAGGCGGCGCTCGGCGCGCATGACGAGAACATTGCGTTCGACGCCATGGCACAGTTGATCGGCAGGGATCTGGCACAGCAGGTGCGCGACGTCAGCCTTGCGCTGTATCAGGCTGCGGCAGAATACGCACTTACACGCGGCATCATCATTGCCGACACCAAGTTCGAATTCGGCGTCGACGAAGCCGGCAAGCTAGTGTGGATCGACGAGGCGCTGACGCCGGATTCATCGCGCTTCTGGCCGGCCGATCAATACCAGCCCGGCAGCAACCCGCCCAGCTTCGACAAGCAGTTCGTGCGCGACTGGC
>JADMKH010000040.1:15726-17788 GCA_018780025.1 Thiobacillus sp. | reverse complement strand
CAATCCAGCCGACGCGCGGAATTCTAACAAATCGGCAAAAGAAAACCACTATCTACCAAACTTCTTCTGTCGCGAAAGAATTACGTTGCTTTGTTACAACAAGGCGCAACGCCCACTCATGATAGGGGAAGTCGCAGTCTTAACCAAATGCAGGCTGTCCTTGGAGTTGGGTAATGGCAAGTCAAAGACTACTCGGCAAGCTTTGCCCGAACAAATTCTCCAAGCTTTTCAGGCAAGTTCCCCGCTGTAAGCGACCGGCGGTAAGCTGCATGTGCTTCGGCTGATTTCCCTTGGGCGGCCATTGCGAGCCCCAATCCCATCCACCAGGTCCCCTGTTCTGGCTGCAGCTTGAGTGCCAGACCATATTGATGCGCTGCTTCTGCATGCTGCTTGAGTCGCGCAAGCAAAGCCGCAAGCGTAGCGCGATATTCAGCATTGACGCCCCGCCCCGCGATCCCGCTCTGCAAACTGGCCACTGCGCCTTCAACATCGCCACGGGCCGCCTGCAGGCGTGCCAAATTAAGTGCAAACCACGTGTTATCCGGGCTTGCAATGCGCCCATCGCGTAAAACGGCTTCGGCTTCAACGCTGAGGCCGGTTTCACTCAACAGCGTTGCCAGCGTCTGGCGGGCAGCGACATGACCCGGAAACAGCCGGAGGGATTCCTCCAGCAATGGGCGCGCCAGGTTTTCCCGCCCTTTCTGTATCAGCGTCACGGCCTTGCGATAACGCTCTTCTGCGTCTTCTTCGGCACTCGGCTTGTTGATTTCCTTACGAATATCTGAAGGTGGCACGATCCGATCCGCAAGTTTCAGCGAAATAGGTGCAACCGGAGGCCCTGCAGTCGTGCTTTCTGCAGCAGCCCCCCTTATCAACTTACTTGAATCCACGGCCTGGATTGGTTTGTGCCCAATACCCTGTGTAGAGGGTTGATCATCCGGTATCGGCATCGCCCCCCTTTCGGCTACGGGCTCAGGCAGCACTACCGCGATGGCAGGCGACACCCCTTCGGAGGAGGGCGCCGCCACGGGTTGCGGCGGGATGACGTTGCCAGGCCAACGGACAAGCCAGACCATCATGCCTGTGATCAACACCGCCACGGCGGCAAGCTGAAGCCCCCGCTTCCGGGAAAAAGCGGCCTTGACGGGGAACAATGGCATTTGAGGCGGGGGCGAAGCGGCCTTGCGTTCGTCAAGATCGCGCAGTGTTTGATTGATAATGCTCATTGATTCAAGACTGTGGTGAAGGCCGGAAACATGACTATGCCTTGAAATAAAACCCGCTTGCAGCCATTACAACGGCCAGCATCACGAGTGCTGCCCATGCTGGATACCCAATGCGCCCCGCCCTTCTTGCTGCCGGGGTGTCCTGAGCTGCCTGGCGAACTTCGCGCCGGCCGACACGACTCTGGCCCTTGCCATAAGCCAGCATCAGCGCTTTGTGGGCGATCACATTCGCAATTCGGGGAACACCCGCGCTCGCCTGATACAACAGGCCGAGTGCGGGTGTGCCAAACAGCGCAGCGCCATCGGCGCGATACCCCGCCCGACCCAAACGGTGAGCCAGATAGGCGGCGAGTTCCTTGCGCGTCAAGGGCCGCAGCCGATCGTGAAAGCTGATACGGGTTTTAAGTTGGGGAATCGCCTCCAATCGGGTATCCAGCTCAGGTTGACCGAGTAGAACAATGCTCAAGAGCTTGCGCTTTTCTGTTTCCAGATTAGAGAGCAACCGGATCGTTTCCAGGCTTTCCAGCGAAACCGCTTGTGCCTCATCCACGATCATCACCACATGAAGATCGCGCTTCGCCAAGTCGAGCAACCGCAACTGGATGGCCTTGTGTACGCGAAAAACCCCTTCGTTCCCGGACAGCTTGAAGCCGAGTTCCGCGGCAACCGCAAACAGAATTCCGATGGGTTCGAGTGCGGGGTTGGGCAGATAAACCGCGTGAAAATGCGCGGGCAGCCGCGCCAGCAGTGTTCGGCACAACAAGGTTTTCCCGGTTCCAACCGCCCCGACAATCTTGATAAAGCCCTCGCCGTTTTCAAGCGCATACAAAAGCGTA